>DATETB010000147.1:0-4516 GCA_035283825.1 Candidatus Brocadiales bacterium
GATTTGTAAGGGCGAGTATTTGAGATGGTTATCCCTCCAGAGCTTTTCGCAGATGGCCTCTCTCAGTTCTGGGGTTCCAGCGGTGGGGGTATATTTGGTAAAGCCTTCTTCTATGGCCCTTATGGCGGCCTGCTTGATGTGGGGAGGGGTGTCAAAGTCTGGCTCACCCATGCCAAAGCCTAGCACCTTTATCCCCTTCTGGGCCATCTGCTTCACCCTGGTACTAACTTGTATAGTGCCAGAGTCCTGGAGTTCTTCAACCAACCTGGACAGCATCTCTCTCCCCTTTTATCTAAAAATATTCACGAAGTTTACCAAATCCTCAGAAAACTGTCAATCCCTTTCGCTCTGAGCTTGGGACGCAAGTTCGGACACACTATAAGCCTAATGAGACCTCTGGAAAAGTCACGGCACCGCAACGTGTCATTCTGAAGTCAGGAAAATATGGTATCCACCAACTGAGTTCAGTCCGCCTCAGGTGGACTTTAAGGAGACAAAATATCCTGGTGAAAAAGGCCCAAAAGGGGTTCTAAGGCCGTGAGGGTGGTCCGCCTCAGGCAGATACGGTCTTCTTTTGGGATATGAGGGATTACCGCCAGGACTGGGACCCCGGAGAGCCTTTCTATCTCTTTCTTATTGGAATCTAATAGCCCTATAACCTGCCGTCCATCGGGAGAATTCAGCACTATCCCTGCAATCTTAAGACGTCGCCTCCTGGCCGCCTCAATGGTTAGAAGGGTATGGTTTATGGTCCCCAGAGAGGTCTTTGCCACTACGATAAGGGGTAAGGACATCTTTTTGGCTATATCGGCCAGGAATAACTCCCCATTAATGGGCACCAGTAATCCCCCAATCCCCTCCACCACAAGGAATTGGTGTCTAGCACCCAGCGTCTTAAAGGCCGCCCATGTATTCATTAATTCTATATGGCCTCCCTCTCTCTGGGAGGCCACACTTGGGGCGGCGGGGGTAGAGAGGCATATAGGGTTAATCATTTCATAGGGGTCATCGGTGGTTGCTGCCTCCATCAGGAGTCGGGCATCCTCAGACACCCACCTGCCACCCGACCGCCTGGCCCCCGTAGCAATGGGCTTCATAACCCCCACGTCCAGACCCCTTGCCTTTAACAGGTGCACGAGGCCCACGGCCACCGTGGTCTTGCCAACCCCAGTATCTGTGCCGGTGATGAAGACCCCCTTTATCATAATCTCTGGGTTATTCTAACAGGACTTACCCTTTAAAAGTTTCTCTACCGCTAGGGTTGGACGGCTTGTTGGGTTTCATATCAACAGTTGCCACTTGTTCAAATAAATCTTTCCTTAATTAGAAAATCCTTTGCCCTTATAATCTGTATCCCTTTATAACTGCCTATATCAAGGAGATGGTGGTCGCCAGAAATAATATAATCAGCCTTTCCATCCAGAGCCCCTAGATTCATGGACAATCCTTTCAATATCTTCTTCAGTAAGTTTTGAGAAGCCCTTCTCCTTCGCCAGGGCCTCTGCATAGGAATAAACCTCAGCCTCTTCCAGAGGAATCAGAATCACCTCAAAAACCTTTCCCACGTCTTTGGCTGTGTCCTCTGGTAAAGACAGATGCCCATCTGGCAAGACAGTGCTTATAAACTTTTTTGCTTCCATTTGGATACCTCCTCAAAAAATTCGTACTTTAAGGTTTTTCACTTATAAGTTCCTCAATCTCCGCCTTAGTCATTTCTGTCAAACTTTTTACTATCTCTGCATCTTTATATGTCAAAGCCTCGTACAATATTTCACCAATCCAGATACACATCACCTCGGCCTTTTGTTTAACAGTCCTTGCTTTTGAAAAGTTATAACCCTTCTTAGGATTGCCATATTTCTCTAAAGGGCGCATGAGCCTTTCAGCATGGGCAATAATCTTGTCTTCAGAGGAAGGTGAACCAGTAAAAACATACCGTTTATCCGTAACCTTTTCTAAATCCCTCAGGGCATTCCTCACCACTTCATTATTGATCTCTTTTGCATACACAACGATGTCGTAAATTCCATCTTTCCCCTTTGTTATCCCAGGTTTTATGTTATCCTTTTCCCCTTCCTCAAGGGTATATATGGTAGCAACGACCTTTTTACGAGAGTCAATCAGGTCATCCCACTGGCAGGGGTATTCGCAAGTTGGTCTAAGCCTTATTATTTTCTTGCGTTCTTTCATCGTCAAGCCCCTACCCACTGGTAGTTCCTTTCTTACCAAGTCTTATCAGCCATTTTGATTTTCTGTTCGTGGACGATAAGTGTCATCTAGATTATGCTGTTTTTATGTCCTCAATTTTACGGAACACTATCTTCCATTTATCTTTACTTCCACTTCACCAATATACGTGTTACTTTATCCTCTTTGCCATACCTGCTATGAGGAAGTAGACGGCCTCTGCCTCCCTGGCCACCAGCTGGTTAACAAGCCCTGCAATATCCATGAACTGCCTGCCCATAGGGTCGGCAGGGATTATGCCCAATCCTACCTCATTGGACACCATAATAACGTCATGGGAGACGTCATTTGCGGCCTGGCATAGTCCTTCTATCTCTTCCAGTACGTAAGGCTCTTTGGCCTCTTTCTGGTCCTCGTCCAGCAGGAGGTTGGTTACGTAGAGGGTCAGGCAATCAAGGAGCACCAGGTCGGTACTGCCCTCCAGTTCCAGTATCCTCTTATCTGCGTGGAAGGGAGACTCTATGGTCTGCCAGGAGGCGGGGCGTATCTGTCTGTGTCTCTTCACCCTCTCGGCCATCTCTGCGTCCTGGACCCTGGCAGTGGCGAGATAGGTGACTCTCTTATAGCCCCCTGCCAGGTTGACGGCGAAGGCGGATTTTCCACTCCTGGCACCGCCCAGGACTAATAGTACCTTGGCCATAAATCTCCTCAGACTACAAAAAACAGAAACAGGAATGCCAACTCTGAGACCTCGTTCGTCATACCGAGGGTGTCTCCGGTTACTCCCCCTATACGACTTCTAGTGTAAGATGTCAAAAGTAATACTACGGCACATACCACGGCAAGCATCATTATACCCCTCGTCCCATAAAATGTACCTACAAGAAAAAGGGGCAAGATAGAGGCGAAAAAGCAGTGGACTGGCCTGGTATGGGACACCAGCCCTGAGGCCGTCCCCATCCCTTCCCTGGCGTAAGGGGATATAGCTGCCGCAAGGGTCTGTGCCCACCGGCCCACTACCACCATGGTCAGCAAGACGATCCCCTTCTCTAGTGCCTCCCTATGGAGTCCATTGACTGTGTCGCTGGTATAGTCCATTGACGCAGTCAATCCGCCTAAGGCGGACAAACTGACGTCCGGGAGAAAGTCCGGCAAGTCCTGTAGAAATACGAACCGCAGCCCCATGTCACCTACAATCCCTATGGTCCCAAAACTCCCGATACAACTATCCTTCATAATATCCAGCCTGCTCTGCTTGTCCCATCCACCCAGTAGGCCATCCAGGGAGTCCGCCAGACCGTCCACGTGTAGCCCACCTGTAAGGAAGACGTAAAAAAGGATTATCAGGGCGTCGGCCAGGGCCGAGGGCAATCCCACAGTAAGCGGATAGTAAACCAGTACCAGACAGAGGCCGATAATCAGACCGGCCAGCGGGTAGAAGACCATTACCCTCCCCATCCTCTCTGGTGGTAGGGGCGGGGTTATCCCGCCCCTACCACTACCCAGAGGGATGATAGTCAAGAATCTTGTCGCCCAGAGGAGTTCTTGCATGGTTGGATAATATCTTGTAATCAACGTATAGGTAAGGGGCTCTGTCCCCTCACCTGCATACTACCAGAGGGGTAATATCTCAAAAACTACCCGCCCTTTCAACACCTTTTCATAGTAAGTAGGGTATGTCCAGACGCATCTATGAAAAAGCTGTGCAAGGCCAATTTTGCTGTGTCCGAACTCATGTCCTGAGTTCAGTCTTTTTGACTGGGTTTTAGATCTGCGGGAGGCGTCAAGATACAGGTTGCATTTCTACTATTTTATAGTACAATTTTCTTACTAAAAGGCCAATTATCTCTAAAAAATGTGCGGTAAATAAGATTTTACCCCGTCATTCACGGAGTAAAAACTAGTGCATACCCACTTAGAACAACTACAACAGCTCTGCCTGATTACCTCCGAGTTTACCAATAAGATGGAGTCTTCCGCCCAACTCTTCCGCAAGATTGCCGATGGGGCTACCAGTCTGTTTAAAGGCAGCAAGGCCCTGGTATACCTTGCCCGTTGGGGACCCACTCCCCAGGTGGTGGCCAATCGCGGCCTGAGCCATGGGTTCATAGAAAAACTCTTCCGCCCAGGACATGAGACCTCCCCTTACAACTTGGTATGTATTCAAAGGTGCCCCATCTATCTCTCTATGGCCTCCAGAAAAAAGGATTCTAGAAGAGAGAAGATACTAACCCTTCTTAAAGAAGAGGGCCTTAAGGTCATGTTGAGCGTCCCCATAAAGAGTGGGGATGAAACCCTTGGCTGTATCTGCCTATTCTTTAACAGAGAC
>DATETB010000148.1:0-2369 GCA_035283825.1 Candidatus Brocadiales bacterium
GGTCTTCCTCAGGGAGGGGAACCTGCCCATTGGTAAGATAGTCTGGGAACAGATGGTTATGTCCAGACAGGCCGAGAAGATGGGGATTGCCGTAAGCGATGAGGAGATTATGGAGAGACTGCAAGGCATGGCCTTTGTCACTATGAGTCACAGGGGCGGATTACCACCGCAGGCCCAGTTAATGCAGGCCCTCTGTCAGACATATGGTGTTAACGAAGACCAGCTCTGGAGGACCTTTCGGGAGGCCATTCTTGTAGAAAAGATGAGTACCCTCATTGCCAGTGGGATAAAGATTACCAATGAAGAGGCCTGGCAGAGATACGCAAGGGAGAATGAAGAGGTCAAGGTACAATACCTGGCACTGAGGGCTGGCGATTTGGTGGACCACGTGCAAGTAAGCCCGGAGGAGATTAGCTCTTTCTATAACGCCCACAAGGATAACCCGCCTGACCCTGCACGGGGTAACCCAGGGTATAAGGAGACTGAGAAGGTAAAGATTGAGTATATTATGGCCCGGTACCGGGACCTGGAGGATAAGGTCTCTGTGTCCGATGAGGAGGTAAAATCTTACTACGAAGATAATAAGGAAAGACGTTATAAGGCGCAAAAACCAGAGAAGGTCCCAGAGAAAGCCCAAGAAGGGGGGAAAGAGGGGGGGAGGGAAGGGGGAAAAGAGCAACAACCCCCGGCCTATAAGTCGCTGGAAGAGGTGCGAGGGGAGATAAAGGATTCTCTCAAGAGGGAGAAGTCAAAGGAACTGGTCAACAAACTTATTAGCAAGGCAGATGAGGAGATTTATGAGGGTCTGGGGAAGGCGGAACGTCTAAATTTCTCCACCATAGCCCAGAAGTTGGGCCTTTTCTACAAAGAGACTGATTACTTTGGCAGGGAGGAGTCCGAGAAGGTTATAAGAGAGGCAGAAGACCTGACCAGGCAGGCCTTTGAGAGGGAGGCCTTTGACCCCAGTCCCCCTCAGGACGCACCGGTCGGGAAGTATGTATTCCAGGTGGTCTCCAGGAAGGAGGCCTCTCCTCCACCCCTGGAAGAGATTAAGGAGAAGGTGGAAAAAGACCTGAGGGAGGAGAAGGCCCTCCAGAGGGCAAAAGAACTTGCAGACACAGCGGCGGACAGGATAAAGAATAAATCCCTGGAAGAAGGGCTCAAGTTCCTGGAAGAAGAGGGCAAGAAACTGAGAGGAGAAAACAGGGGGCTTATTTACCAGAAGGGAGAGACCGAATTCTTTGCCAGGCCGGAGGTGGTGGAAGGCAGGGCCTATCGCTATTTAAAGTCTTTGGATGCCGACGTACCCCACCTGGTACAGAGGGCCTTCAGCCTCAAGGGGGAAGCATCCGTCCCAGGCGGACCCCCAACAAAGGAGGTAGCCGTAGTGGCTGAGGGGGCCGGGAAAAAGGCCTGCTACGTTATATGGCTGGCCGGCCGGAAAGAGGCGGAGAAGAGTAAATTTGATGAGAACAAGGAAAAACTCCTCAGGAGATACCTTACAGAGAAACAACAGACCTTCCTCAAGGAGTGGGTTGATGCCTTAAGGGAGAAAGGTAAGTTGACCAAGGCAAATATGTAGGGGCAGAGGATTAAAAATGCCAAATTTATCAGCAGCCAGCAATCAGCAGTCAGTTTACTGATTGCTGATTACTGCTTGCTGTCCCGGTCTCACCCCCACAAAAATACAAAAAATGGACGTCCTTTATGGCATAAGACCCTTGTCCAGAGAACTCCGCTGGCCTGTAGTTACTGTGGGGGGGTTTGACGGCGTACACCTCGGCCACCAGAAGATTATCCAGGAGACCAGGGATTGGGCAGCTGAGAGGGGGGGTGAGTCCATAGTAATAACCTTTGAGAAACACCCCAAGGGTATATTAAGCGGAAGCCCCCTTAGTTTTATTACCTCTCTGGAACATAGATTAGTGTTCTTTCATCGCCTCGGGGTAGACCTCGCCGTAGTCCTTGACTTTAATGAGGTGGCCAGCCTGTGGGCAGAGGATTTTATAAGCCGGTTGATTGTCGGTTGGTTGGGCACAAAGGGGTGGATAATGGGTTTTAATTTCCGTTTTGGGAAAGATAAGGGCGGAGATTTTTCCCTGGCTTCCAGGCTTTCCCATCGCTACGGGTTCCAACTGCGTACCTGTCCCCCCGTAAAGTTTAAAGGAGACATTATTAGCAGTACCAGTATCAGGGAGGCCATCCTGACAGGAGATTTAGGGACTGCCGAGGGGATGTTAGGAAGGTCCGTCTCTATCCTTGGTACGGTAATCAAGGGGAGCGGGAGGGGTAAGGGCCTGGGCTATCCCACGGCAAACCTTGACCTCCATCACGAGATAAAACCCCCTGACGGTGTGTATGCCACATGG
>DATETB010000149.1:0-6916 GCA_035283825.1 Candidatus Brocadiales bacterium
CCCTGGTCCATGGTGAACCGTTCCCTCTGCCAGTCGCAGGAACTGCCTATCTTCTTGAGCTGTTTTATGATGGTGGAGCCGTATTCTTCACGCCATTTCCAGACGGTCTCCACGAATTTCTCCCTGCCGAGGTCCTGACGGTGGAGGCCCTTCTGGAGCAGTTCCCTCTCCACCACGTTCTGGGTGGCAATCCCTGCATGGTCCGTCCCCGGCATCCACAGCGTATTGTAGCCCTGCATACGCTTCCATCGGATTAGGACGTCCTGGAGGATGCTGTTCAGGGCGTGTCCCATGTGGAGGACTCCCGTTATGTTGGGAGGGGGGATGACGATGGTAAAACTCTTCCCCTGGGAGTCAGGTTCGCTGTGGAAATACCCCTTTCCTTCCCAGAGTTTGTACCACCTGTCTTCTACCTCTCCGGGGTTATATTTTGTGGGGAGTTCTAGGGTCATGGGCTATCTTTTCGGTGTTCCCGTTTCCTTCAAGCCTTCTGAGATTTTTCTTCTTCTTTGAAGAGTTTGTATTCTATACTGTCCACCAGGGCCTGACAGCTTGCCTCTATGATATTCTCAGAGACCCCTACGGTGCCCCAGAGGTCCTGGTGGTCCCTCGTCTGGATTATCACCCGCACCTTGGCGGCAGTGCCTTCTTTAGAATCAATTACCCTCACCTTGTAATCCACCAGATGGGTCTCCTTTATGCAGGGATAGTGCTTCTCCAGTGCCTTCCTGAGGGCGGCATCCAGGGCATTCACTGGGCCTTCCCCTTCGGCCACCGCAAGCTCTTTCTTTCCATGGACCTTCACCTTTACCGTCGCCTCCGTTACCGGCCTCCCCTCCTGCTTCTCCACGATGGTCCTGTAGCCCTCCAGGTCAAAAAAGCTCTTGTGTTTACCCAGGAGCTTCTTTACCAGGATTTCAAAGGAGGCCTCGGCGGACTCGTAGTGGTATCCCTGGTTCTCCCTTTCCTGTACCTCTTTTAGTATCTTTCTGGCGAATTCCTTGTCATGGGTGATGTTGTATCTATCTGTCTTGGCCAGGATGGTGGAACTGCCTGATAGCTCGGAGAGGAGTATGCGCCGTTCGTTACCTACCGCCTCAGGGGAGATGTGTTCATAGGTGGCCTCGTGCTTTCTCATGGCGTCTACGTGCAGTCCCCCTTTGTGGGCAAAGGCGCTGGGGCCTACGAAGGGCTGGTTAGGTTGGGGGGTGAAGTTGGATACCTCATTGACGTATCTTGAGACCTCGGTGAGTTTCTTTAGCTTTTCGGGTGATAGACACGGATAGCCAAATTTTAGTACCAGGTTGGGGATGATGGAGCAGAGGTTGGCGTTACCGCATCGTTCTCCGAAGCCATTAATGGTCCCCTGGACGTGTCTTGCCCCGGCCGTTACTGCCGCAAGGGTGTTGGCTACTGCAAGTTCGCCGTCGTTGTGGGCATGGATGCCCAGGGGGGTCTTCACATGACTTTTGGCCTTCTTGACTATCTCTTCTATCTCTCCAGGTAGACTCCCGCCATTGGTATCACAAAGCACCAGGGTGTTTGCCCCGTCCTCCTCTGCGGTCTTCAGCACCTTGAGGGCGTAGTCTGCGTTATTCTTGTAACCCTGGAAGAAGTGTTCTAAATCAATGAAGACCACCCTTCCGTGGGCCGCAAGGAAGTGGATGCTATCGGACAGCATCTTGAGGTTTTCTTCCAGGGAGACCCGTAGCACCTCCTTGACGTGGAGGTCCCATGCCTTAGCCACGATGGTTACGGTCCGGGTCTCGGCCTTCAGCAGGGCCTGGAGTCCAGGGTCTTCTTCTGCCTTCTTATCTGCCCTGCGGGTACTGCCGAAGGCTACCGGGAGGGCATGACTTAAGGGGTGTGAAAGGAGTTCCTTGAAGAAATCTCTATCCTTCGGGTTGGCGGCGGGGTACCCTCCTTCAACATAGTCCACCCCCAGTTCGTCCAGCTTCAGGGCGATGCTGAGTTTGTCCTGTAGGGAGAAGGAGACCCCTTCGGCCTGGGAGCCGTCTCTGAGGGTAGTATCGTAGATGACTATGTTTTTCATGGAAACAGGGACACTCGTTGCTTGAAGGCGTACTAACGCTCATTCCCAACTCTGAGATTGCTTCGGGGCTGCGCCCCTCGCAATGACTGTCATTGCGAGCAGAGCGAAGCAATCTCAGACAGTACTCTTGGCGTGAGACCCAACCTTATGGAGTTCAAAAGCCCTGTGGACGGCCTTCAGGGCACGCTCTGCCTGTGCCTCATCAATGACACAAGAAATCTTTATCTCAGAGGTGCTTATCATCTGTATGTTTACCCCCTCCTGGGCCAATGCACTGAACATCTTCTCTGCCACCCCGCAGTGGCTCCTCATGCCTATCCCCACCACGGAGAGTTTGGCTATCTTACTATCGGCACTGACCTCCTGGGCCTGGAGTTCTTCCTTCATCTTTCTGGTTGCCTCCATGGCCTCCTGGAGGTCGCCCTTGGGGACGGTGAAGGTAATGTCCGTCATCCCGTGGGAACCGATGTTCTGGATAATCACGTCTACGTTTATGTTGCACCGTGCCAGTTCTCCAAAGAGTCTGGCCGCCACCCCCGGCCTATCAGGCACGCCTTTGAGGGTTATTTTGGCCTCGTCCCTGGTAACTGCCGCTCCGCTTACTACGATGTCCTCCATATCTTTTGCCTCCTGACAAACAAGGGTCCCCGCAGAGTCATTATAACTGGGCCTTACCCTGAAGGGTACGTTATACTTTTTGGCAAACTCTACGCTCCTGGCCTGCATCACCTGCGCCCCCAGGCTGGCCAGTTCCAGGAGTTCGTCATAAGAAATCCTCTCCAGCTTGCTGGCATCGGGCACTATCCTCGGGTCTGCCGTGTAGATACCCGCCACGTCCGTGAAGATGTCGCACATATCCGCCTTGAGTATGGCGGCCAGGGCCACGGCCGTGGCGTCTGAACCCCCACGTCCCAGGGTGGTGATGTTATTATAGGCGTCTATCCCCTGGTAGCCGGCCACCACTACTATGCGTCCTTTATCCAGTTCCTCCCGTATCTTTTTGGCGTCTATCTTCATGATTCTAGCCTTGGTATGGCGGCTGTCTGTGACGATGCCCACCTGGCCTCCGGTGAAGGATATGGCCTCGTACCCCAGGGCATGGATGGCCATGGCCATAAGTGCGATGGAGATTTGCTCCCCGGTGGAGACCAGCATGTCTATCTCCCTGGCGGAGGGTCTTTCAGTAATCTGGTGGGCCAGGTCAAAGAGTTCGTCCGTGGTGCGGCCCATGGCAGATACCACCACCACCACCTGGTTGCCCTCTTTGTGGGCCTGTATCACTCTCTGTGCGGCCCGCTTTATCTTCTGGGCATCGGCTACCGAGGTACCACCGAATTTTTGGACGATGAGTGGCATTTAAAGGCCCATAAATAGTAACGTGAAAATGTACATAAAAAGGTATAAAATCAGAATTTATAATAAAAGGGGGCTGTTGTCAATGTCAGGTGCTGAACTTAGGATGTGAGTTCGGACATTAAATTAAAAGTGCTCAAGTATCCCCCCTTTAGTAAAGGGGGGGGATTTCTAAGCGTCCACCTGAGGCGGACGAGATAAACTCGCACGCTACAACTGAAGTCTCTTTGGAGTAGTCTTGTTTTTCTTTGGGGGTGACAGGGGCCCCCCTATATCGTGTAACCCTTCTCCGCCTCAATCCGCCTTAAGCGGAGATGGGCAAGGGGGAAACTGAGAGGTACGTAAGACTTCTTCAGGGGTCTCCCTTAGATGACGCAGTGTCTTGCCTCATGCCTATTTTCTTCATAATAATCCACATATACCCACGGTAAACAAGGGCACAGCACACCGTATCCCCACCCCATAAGATTCGGCGTTTGCGTCCCCACCCTATTTAGTCTATATTCCTGGTACTAGACATGAAAAGGATTAGTCAATTTTATTGGGAGTGGCCGATTCAGCCGAGTTCACGGCCCTGAGTCTGCCACCTTCCCTGGAGAAACCGGAATGAGATGGATAATCGTCCTTGCACTCATAACACTCCTTTTTAGTGGAAGCGGCTCCGTTGCCATCGGTAGTGACCCAGCCACCGAGGCTAAGGGGGTATGGGGCGGACTCCTGGACGCCATGCCTGACGAGGAAAGGGGAGAGTTGGTAAAGATAATATCCCTGACCTGCCAGGAGGAGAAGGCTACGCCCGAAAGACACCAGAAGTTCTGGGAGATAGTGGACTCAAATAAATGGACGAAGGGTGACGTCCAGGATATATGGGATAGAATCCTGGGACGGAGTTGTGTGTCTCAACACTACATGATGCTTGCCGTGCTGGACGCCTTCTACAACAAGATAGACACAAAGGGTCGTGAGTTTAAGGACCACGAAGACCGTCTGATAAGGCTGGGGACTCTGACTGCGGAGGAGGCAAGGGAATCCGACGCGTTTATATACAAGGTAGCCCACGGAGAACCTGTGGGGATACTGGATATATTTGGCGGGCTCTGGTATGAGAAGGTCTTTGACGATGAATTGGCACGGAGTTATAGGGACACTTTTGAACAGCTAGACAAGCAGTACAGATGCCTGCTAAAGCTCTTTGACAGAAGCTTCAAGGACTACTAATGGCCTTACTGGAAGGCAGTCATTGCGAGGGGCGAGCCGCCGGCTCGCCCCTACATTAAAGGACAGGGCTGAAGCCCTGTCCCTACCCTGTCCCTCCCTGGAGTTCCCCCAAGCAACATACCTGATTTTTACCTCTCCTCTTGGCGGCATAAAGGGCCTTATCTGCGTGCTCCAGCATAACCCCTGCTGAATTCACACTAACATCAGAAGTAGAGGCTATTCCAATGCTTACTGTAATATTCAGGGCTTTACTGGAGGGGCTGAAATTATGCCTGGCCACGACTTCCACCAGCCTCTCACCGGCCTTTTTTGCCCCACTTAAGGGCGTGTGTGGCATGATAACACAAAACTCTTCTCCACCATATCTCCCAACCACGTCCACATCCCTTAACTGTCCCTTAACCACCCTTGCCAGTTCAACCAGCACCGCATCTCCCACGGCGTGTCCATGGGTATCATTTATATGCTTAAAACCGTCTATATCAAGGAAGAGGATAGAAATGGGATGTTTATATCTTAAGACCTTTTTGTGCTCATTTTTCAGGCACTCCATCAGGAACCTGTGGTTATATAAAGAGGTAAGACCATCCGTAACAGAGAGCATACTTAGCCTGTTATTTGCCTTTTTCAGTTCTACATTGGTCACCTGCAGGTCCTGGAGCAGTTCTTTTATCAAGGCGGCCTGTCTGTGTTTCTGCCAGGCATCTTTTACCCTATGCAACATATCCTCTGCCCTGAAGGGTTTTACAATATAATCAAAGACAGAATGTTTTACTGCCGACACAGCACTCTCTACGGTGGGTGCACCTGTCATGATAATTGCCTTTACATCTGGAAGTAATTCCCTCACTTTCTCTATCAGTTCTGTCCCATCCATTTCCTGGAGGTTGAGGTCAGTGATAATTATATGGAAGGCGCCCTTCTGTACCATCTGGATGGCCTCCGTGGGGGAGGATACGGCCTGGCAGTCTAACCCTGCCTCCTTAAGGATAACGCTCACCCCCTCCCTTATAGTGTCATCGTCTTCCACTAAAAGGATACTGGGCTTATCCTCCGCTAGGGGTAGATTTGACCTGCCGACCAGGAGGTTACGTCTGATAATGGAATTCGTTAAGGCAGGTGGGGAGTTTCCTCCCAAGAAATCTATGGGTCCACCGTTCACTAACGCGAGGATCTCTTCCAGCTTGGAGTCCGTACCCGTGAATACCACTGGTATGGAAGGCCTTAGCTCCCTTATAGCCTCAACCAGCCCCGGCCCGCACCCCGTCTGTTCATCAAATGGCAGGAGGAGGAGATTAAAGGGCCTCTTTTTTGCCTCCTCCAGCGCCTCGGAAGCGGTCTTGACCAGCGTTACCCTGTAGCCTTCCCCTTTTAGGGCCTCTACCAGGCTCCCACTGGTCTCGCCTATTGCTAAGATGTCTTCTGCTTGCATGTATCCCCCAAAACGGAGGCAACCGACTGTAGGGGCACGTTGCAACGTGCCCCTACCCCAGGCTATTATCTATTGCCTACTTAACTTCCTGGTCAAAGTCAGCAGAAAGGGCCTTCTTTATCTTCTCCAGGGTCTTGTCCGTCTGTTCTTTACGTGTGACAGCCCATCGCTCTATAGAAGAGAAAAGCTCTTCACTATGGATGGGCTTCTCAATGAAATCAAAGGCCCCCAGCCTTATCGCCCTCAGGATAACGTCCGTGGTACCATAGGCACTAATGAAGACTATTGGTACATCATTGTCTATCTCTCTTGCTTTCTGGGCCACTTCCAGTCCGTTTATGTCCGGGAGGTTGTAGTCCAGGAGCACGATATTATAACGGTTCTCCTCCAGCTTCTTCAGCCCTGCATTTCCCGTCTCGCTTGCATCTACCTCATATCCCTGGTCCTGAAGGATTGTAGTCAACGCAAACCTTATGGGCTCTTCATCGTCTACGATAAGGATTCTTTTCTTCGTTGTCATTCCAGGCCTCCTTCCAAATGAACCCTTTCTATTTTAGGAATGTCTTACGGTAAGGACCGGGCAGGGGGACTTTCTTACCACATTTTCTGCCACACTGCCAATGACTACATGTGCAATACCAGTACGCCCATGGGTACCCATCACGATTAAATCTACACCCTTCTCCTTGGCGGCGTTTATAATCTCTACTGCAGGTATTCCCATACTTACTATAGTCTCCACGTCTACCTTACCCTTGGCCTCCTTGAGGACGCTATTCGCCAGTTCCTCCCTCACCTTCTTTAGAGTCTCCTCGCTGGGTTTGGGCATCTCAAAAGAGAGGGGCGCCTCATGGCCGTAC
>DATETB010000150.1:0-11504 GCA_035283825.1 Candidatus Brocadiales bacterium
CATCTGGAAAGGATGACCCAGTTCAAGGACAAGGCCCGCCAGCACAGGGAAAACATCAATGCAGGTCTCTTCAGTTACCCTATCCTGCAGGCCGCCGATATACTGCTCTACAAGGCGGAGGTGGTGCCGGTAGGGGAGGATCAAGTACAGCACATAGAACTCGCCAGGGAGTTAACCAGGAAATTTAACGCCCGCTACGGCAACCTCTTTCCCGAACCCCAGGAACTCCTCTCCACAGCCCCCAGGATTATGGGCCTTGACGGTAAGACCAAGATGAGTAAGAGCCTGAACAATTACATATCCCTTACCGAACCCCCGGAGGACATCTGGAAGAAGCTCTCCGTGGCCGTAACCGATGAGAACCGTAAGAAGCGGAGCGACCCTGGAGACCCCGATAAATGTAACGTCTACTCCCTGCACAAGCACTTCTCAAGCCCTGAGGAGGTAGACTGGTCGGCCCAGGGGTGCAGGACGGCAGGGATTGGGTGCCTGGAATGCAAGAAATGCCTGTCAGACAATATTGTAAGAGAACTCAGGCCCATCAGGGAGAGGGCATTGGCCCTCTTTGAAGACCCGGCTTACGTGGTAGAGGTCCTCAAGTCTGGGGCTGAACGCTGTCAGGAGATGGCTCGTAAGACCATGCAAGAGGTAAAGGATGCTATTGGACTACGGGTCTCGGCAAAACGTAGGTGAAACGTAGGGACAGACCTTTAGGTCTGTCCACATGGTATTCGGACAGTGCTAATCCGCCTAGGGCTGACCTGTCCCTACTGTATACTGATGAAAGAAAACCCCTTCCTTAAAGAAATCGCCCACTACCTGAAGGCCCACACCGGGCTGGAGGAGAAAGACGTATATCCCCTCATAGACCAGCCCCCCAATCCTGATATGGGGGATTATACCCTCCCCTGCTATCCCCTTTAGGAGAGGCTTCATAAACCGCCTAACCTCATAGCCCAGGAACTGGCCCAGGCACCACTAACCAGTACGCTTATAACCAGGATTAAGGCCGAGGGGGCTTACCTCAACTTTTTTGTCAAGCATGACGAGCTGTCCCGTTGGGTACTGGAAAGGGTACACAAGGAGGGCAATGACTATGGACACGCCACCATTGGCAAGGGCAAGACCGTGGTCATAGATTACTCCTCCCCCAATATTGCAAAACACCTGGCCGTACACCACCTCCGCAGTGCCGTCATTGGTAATGCCCTCTATAGGCTCTACAAGGCCCTGGGCTACCACTGCGTAGGGATAAATCACCTGGGGGACTGGGGCACCCAGTTCGGACAGCTCATAGTGGCCTACAGGAAATGGGGAAATGAGGAGGCACTGAAGGAAGACCCGGTAGATGCCCTGCACGGTCTCTACGTAAAGTTCCATCAGGAGGCCAAGAATGACGCCTCACTGGAAGACCAGGCCCGACTGGCCTTCAAAGAACTGGAGGGGGGAGACACAGAGGCAAGGCGACTCTGGGAACATTTCAAGGAGGTGAGCCTCAAGGAATTTAACAAGGTTTATCATGCCCTGGGGATAAAGTTTGATTACTACACGGGGGAGAGTTTCTACAACGAGATGCTCAACGATACCGTAGAGAGGCTGAAGAAGGCCGGCCTTGCCACCCCGAGTGAGGAGGCCCTGGTGGTCAACCTGGAGCAGTACGGTATGCCCCCCTGCCTCCTCAAGAAGAAGGACGAGGCCAGCCTGTACGCCACACGGGACGTCTGTGCGGCCGAATACAGGGCCAGGGAATTTGGCTTCTCCCGTATGCTCTACGTGGTAGGCTCCGAGCAGAGACTCCACTTCAGGCAATTCTTTAAGGTACTTGAACTCATGGGCTACCCCTGGGTGAAGGACTGCGTCCACGTGGACTTTGGGCTGATAAAATTCAAGGAAGGGAAGATGTCCACCAGGGCGGGACGTATTATACTCCTTGAGGAGGTGCTGAAGGAGGCCGTAGAGAGGGCCAGGGGGATTATACAGGAAAAGAACCCTGACCTGCCCAGGGCCGAGGAGATAGCCGGGCAGGTGGGCATAGGGGCGGTAATCTTTGCTGACCTCTCCAGCCGCCGCACCCGAGACGTCCTCTTTGACTGGAAGGAGGTGCTGAACTTTGACGGCGAGACAGGCCCCTACCTCCAGTACACCCACGCCAGGCTCTGCAGTGTCATAAGGAAATACGGTGGGACGGTAGATGGCAAGGTAGATTTTAGTCTCCTGAAGGAGAAGGACGAGTATCTGCTGGTGCGGAAACTAGAGTCCTTCCCCAGGAGCATCTTCTCAGCGGCCGAGACCTATGAGCCTGTAATCCTCTGCAACTACCTCATAGAGCTGGCCAGCCTCTTCAACCGCTACTATAACCATCACAGGATAATCAGCAAGAACGAAGAACTCACCAGGGCCAGGATTTTGCTTGCCGACTGCACGAGACAGGTGCTGAGGAACGGACTCCACCTCCTGGGCATGGAGACGCCGGAGGAGATGTAAGAATAGGTCTACGAGTCTTTACAGGAATTATAGGACAATACCAGAAATGCCGTTTGAAGAAGAGTTTACAAGGCAAGCGATTCCTACTGTCAAAGGGGTGGGATTGGTTATACCTGAGAATTGCAGAGTAAAAGATTCTCTTTCTGAGACCACCAAGACGGTTGTAAAAGCTATAGGCCAACCGACCGCTCTTCCACATAAAGTTTCATTTCATTATATTGATTATCCTGTAGATGATAGTATTTTAGAAGATAAAGTACTAATTGATAATGGCATTTATGAGTTTTACGTTAAAGATGCTATAGTACAGACATTTGATCTTCAAACATTCTCCAATGATGAATTTTGCTGGTCTTTCGCTACTACCGATCAATTAATAGTGCTAGCTGCACTTAATGTTGGCAACTCATTTGACGTTAAGTTTAATTCTCCATTTAAGCAGGTTTCGCATATTCTCAAATATCACTTCCCGTCCGGAGTTGAAAACTCTGGATATGGGGAATATCCCATACATGTAACAGTTGATAGCATAAGGCCAGATGGATTTCGGGTCGTGAGCTGTTACGAGCCAGGCTCTGCCAGGGCACAATCTAGGCTGGCGTTCTTTTTTGGCTTTAGAATCTTTGGTTTTAGACAGGGGCAGGACGATATACCCCTATGGAGACAATTTCTCTCCGAAGCTGTCATACACGCATTGCACGAACGGTGGGGTATAGCTCTTATTTGTACTGCCTTTGGGTTAGAATCATTTATTGATCAAATGCTAATAAATGCATTGTCTCCGTCAGAATTGAGCCAAGATTATATAGATCATATACTAAGGGTTGGGGAAAAAAGATATGAATTTCATGCTCTATTTAAGAAGAGAAAGGATAATATAAACAAGTATTACGAGGAAGTTAATGCTTTAGTGTTCAAAGCAAGAAATGATATTGCACATGGTAAAAAGAACATAAATACAGTGACCCAAAACGAGTGCATTACTTCTGTTAAAACTATGGTATCGTTTATTTGGGATTGCGATAAAAAATCACGTAAATACCTGTTATCTGTGCTGCATATGCAATCACCAGAATCATTGATCGATGATGATATAAAAAAAAGTTGTAAAATCAAGTAACTGATATAATAATTACCTCCGTCCACACACACCACCTGAACTGCCACCATACAGAGCCATTGCACCTCCTTCACCAGACCCACAATTCTGGTTAGCGTATCTTTGGCGTCGCCGAAGACCATCAGGGTCTTTTCAAGATAGAATACCTCGTTGTCTTCCCCTGAAAAGCCTGGTCGCAGGCTCCGCTTGCAGACAATGACTGTCCTGGCCTTATCCACGTTCAGTATGGGCATACCGTAGAGGGGGCACCCCTTTTTGTTGCGGGCGGCGGGGTTGATGACGTCATTGGCACCTACCACCAGCGCCACATCGGTCCTCTGGAAGTCATTGTTGATGGCGTCCATCTCGTAGAGCAGGTCGTCGGGACGTTGGCCTCGGCCAGGAGGACGTTCATGTGTCCTGGCATCCGCCCTACCACAGGATGGATGTCATATCTCACGTTAATGCCCCTTTTAGCCAACTGTACGGCCAGTTCCTGTAAGGCGTATTGTGCCTGGCCACCGGCCAGTCCTTGAGGGCCTTTTCGGCCAACTCACTCCTCCTGAACCGTTGTAAAAGGCCTTTTAACCAAAAGTCTTGATTCCAGACCCCTTACAACCTCACAAACTCCTTAAAGCATTTGGTCAATGTCTATTTTTGAGGCCAGTAAAAGGACTTGAAGACAAGGGGCTATTATGGTAAACTTCTCAGGCTTTTTGGTTATGGGAAAAACTGGGTAGAAAAAGAGGAGATAAGTCTGCCCCGGGCCACCTGGAGTGGACCCTCTTGGGCGGACGAGAGGAGGGTTCTTAATGATAGAGAGCCTTTTGCGCTGGATAGAGTGGGCACAGCAAAATAAAAGGACGGCCGGTGTCGGCCTTGGCATATTCCTGCTGGTATTTATTATTGTCAACCTTCAGATATATCACTATTCGGAGACCCCTGAGTTCTGTGGCACCCTGTGCCACGAGATGGACGTCCACTACAGCTCGTTTAAGGCCTCACCCCACCACAACAAACACGTCCACAATTGCCACGCCTGTCACGTAGGCCCTGGGATAGGAGGCTTCCTGCACGCCAAGCTCAGTGACGGACTCCATGACACCAAGGAACACCTTAAAGGCACGTTTACTGACGGGCGTGTCATAGAGATTGCCGACGACAGCGTCCCGGTCGTAAATATTAATTGTGTCAACTGCCACTCTAAGAAGGACTACACCAAAGACCCCACCCACCTGCCTGCAGTAGCCAAGAGCACCAAGAAGCTGTCCGAAGGTATCTTCAAGGTGCTTTGGTGTACCGAGTGTCATGCAGGGCTGGTGCATCCCCACATGCCTGGGGACCTCTTTAAGGCCTATACGGAGATGAAAAAGGCCCATCCGCAGGAGAAGATAGAACCTATAGGTACTTTTAAGGACGTAGAGTGTCTGGGCTGTCACAAAAACGTTACGCCTCTGGTGGTAAAGGAGTGGACCAACGGACTCCATTCCCAAAAGGGCGTTACCTGCGATGCCTGCCATGGCAATGACCACACGGTTATCAAAGAGAGACGCGGGCAGGTCCCAGCCAGCACCTGTTCCCCTTGTCATGAAAAGGCCTATGGAGAGTTTGCTCAGACCAAACATGCGACAGGCCGCACGGTAGCCCAACTACCCCACACTACAGTAACTACCAAAGAACTGAGCATGTACCTCTGTAAAGACTGCCACCGTTTCAGTCAGATTAGGCCCTGGGACCAATCCGGAGTAGACTGCTACGCCTGCCACACGGGCCATACCTTCTCCAAGGCCCAGGCCCTGGAGTCCAAGGCCTGTGAGAAGTGTCATATCGGCGGGCCAGACCATTCCCAGTTAGACATGAAGGAGACCTCCCGGCACGGCAGGTTCTACTCCGAGTTAAGGGCCAAGACCGGAAAGGCACCCAGTTGCCAGACCTGTCATGGGTCAGAAAAGACCCATAACTTTGAGCACTATAAACTCCCTGAGGCCCTTAAAGGCATTTAAAGTGGGGGCAATCCATGGATTGCCCCTGCAATCTATCCGGGTATGGGTAAAAACCTGGTACAGAAGATACTTCAGGCCCACCTGGTCTCAGGAGAGCTAAAAACAGGGTCAGAGATAGGTATCTCCATTGACCAGACCCTGACACAGGACGCCACGGGTACCATGGTCTACCTCCAGTTTGAGTCCATCGGCATCCCCAGGGTGAAGACTAAACTCTCCGTGAGCTATGTGGACCATAACACCCTCCAGACCAGCCTTGAGAACAGCGACGACCACCTCTACCTCCAGACAGTAGCCGCAAGATACGGGATATACTATTCCAGGCCGGGCAATGGTATATGCCACCAGGTACACCTGGAACGTTTTGCCATCCCGGGCCAGACCCTCCTGGGCTCAGACAGCCACACGCCCACTTGTGGTGGCCTGGGCATGATTGCCATTGGGGCGGGGGGATTGGACGTGGCAGTGGCCATGTCTGGTTCTCCCTTCTTTATAGCTACCCCAAAGATAGTCCTGGTTAAATTACTAGGACACCTCAGGCCCTGGGTCTCTGCCAAAGACGTCATCCTCCACCTCCTCTCCGCCTCAGGCGGACTTACCGTCAAGGGCGGGGTGGGAAAGATATTTGAGTACGGGGGGCCGGGTATAAGACGCCTGAGCATCCCTGAACGTTCCACTATTACCAACATGGGGGCAGAACTGGGGGCCACTACCTCCATATTCCCCAGTGATGAGATTTCCCGTCAATTTCTAAAGACGCAACACAGAGAAAGGGACTGGGTTGAGCAGGGGCCGGATAAGGATGCCCAGTACGAGGAGGAGCTGGAGGTTAATCTAGACAGCCTTGAGCCACTTATCGCCCTCCCACACAGCCCCGATAACGTCCGCACCGTGAAGGAAGTGGCCGGGACTAGACTCAGCCAGATATGCATAGGCAGTTGTACCAACTCCTCCTATAGTGATTTAATGGTGGTAGCAAAGATTTTAAAGGGGAAGACCATCCCTCCCGAGGTGAGCGTTACTATAAGCCCGGGTTCCAGGCAGGTGCTGGAAAATATAGCCAAAGAAGGGGCACTGGAGGACCTCATCGGGGCCGGGGCCAGGGTATTAGAGCCTGCCTGCGGCCCATGTATAGGTATGGGCCAGGCACCCCCCTCAGGGGGTGTATCCTTAAGGACGTTTAATCGCAACTTCCGTGGCAGGAGCGGCACCCCCGATGCCCAGGTCTATCTGGCCAGCGCAGAGACTGCCGCCGCCTCTGCCCTTACCGGGGTTATAACCGACCCCAGGGAGTTGGGGAAACCCATAAAGGTTAAACCCCTCCACAGGGCCATTATAGATGATAAGCTCATAGTGCCCCCAGCCGTTGACCCGTCTAAGGTAGAGATTATCAGGGGGCCCAACATAAAAGAGATACCAAAGAGAGGACCCGTAGAAGACACCCTTGAGGGGGAGGTACTGATAAAACTAAAGGACAACGTCAGCACGGACGACGTCTTGCCTGCCGGGACAAAGGTACTGGCCTTCCGCTCCAATATACCTGCAATCTCACGTTTTACCTTTGAATACGTTGACCCGGATTTCGTGAACAGGGCCAGGGAGAAAAAAGGCGGCTTCATCCTGGCAGGGACCAATTACGGCCAGGGCTCCAGCAGGGAACACGCCGCCCTTGCGCCCATGCACCTAGGGGTAAAGGCCGTCCTGGCTAAGTCCTTCGCAAGGATACACAGGGTTAATCTCATCAATGCAGGGCTCCTCCCCCTTGTCCTGGAAGGGGAGACCTCCTACGACCAGATAGACCAGGGAGACTGCCTGAGGCTTAAGGGACTAAGGGAGGCCATAAAGGCGGGGAAGGGCCTTACTGTTACGAATGTGACCAAGCGGAAGGAGATTTTAGTAAACCCGCAACTCACCCCCAGAGAGGCCGAAATCATACTGGCGGGCGGCTTACTGAATCACCAAGTAGAGACTGGCAGAAAACTTGCAGGCGAGGGGAATCGTAAGCTATGAGGACAAAGATAACCATAATCGGGGCTGGCAACGTAGGCGGCACCACCACCAATAGGTTGGCAGAAGAAGGACTGGGAGAAGAAATAGTGCTCCTGGATGCCTATGCCGGGATTGCCAAAGGCAAGGCCCTGGATATGGTTGAGGCTGGGCCCGTATACGGCTACGGCACAAAGGTACTGGGTACTGATAATTTTGAGGATGTAAAAGACTCTTGTATTACCGTAATAACGGCTGGCTCCCCCAGAAGGCCAGGGATGTCAAGGGAGGAACTCCTTTTAACTAATGCAGAGGTTGTGAAGAAGATTGTCGTGGAGGTAGTAAGGGTAGCCCCAGAGACAATTATAATCATGGTCACGAACCCTCTGGACGCCATGGCCTATCTTGCCTACAAGGTGAGTGGATTCCCCAGGGAGAGGGTTATAGGGATGGCAGGCGTCTTGGACTCCGCACGCCTACGCACCTTTGTGGCCATGGAACTGGGTATCTCTGCGGAAAATATCCAGGCCATGGTCCTAGGAAGCCATGGCGAGACCATGGTAGCAGTACCAAGCCTTACCACCGTGGTAGGGGTGCCTGTGTCAGAGTTAATCCCTAAAGAGAGGCTTGATGCCATCATTGAACGTACCAGAAAGGGTGGACAGGAGATAATAGAACTCCTGAAGACCGGCAGTACATTTTACGCCCCCTCCGCCGCCATAGCGAAGATGGTGGAGGCCATCCTGAAAGATAAAAAGGAGATACTCCCCTGTACCGCCTTCTGCCAGGGGGAATATGGGCTAAGGGACCTATTTATCGGTGTGCCAGTCAAACTCGGCCTCAGGGGGATGGAGGAAATCGTTTCACTACCATTAACCCCGGAGGAACTAAAGGCACTGCAGAAATCAGCGGCCGCAATAAGGCCCCAATGTGAAGAGATAGAGAGATTCCTAAAGGGCCAGTAGCCAGAGGAGACGCTAACTACCAGGTGAATCTATTGGAAATTTTAAAATTTACAATTTCCAGCTTCCAATTTACAATTCCACAAGGCAGAAAGAAGACTAGCGAAGACCTCGCACAGTATAGAAAAGGTACTACGGTATGAACACACGGACCGGGCTCTGGCCCTGGCTACTACAGAGGCTCAGCGGGCTATTCCTCAGTGCAGGCGTGCTTATCCACTTCTTGACGCTCCATGGTAGTAGCGCCCCCCCCTCTTATGCAGAAGTTGCGTCAAGGCTCACCTCACCTGGCTGGGTATCGTTTTATTTGCTACTCCTGGCCATACTCATCTATCACGGCCTTAACGGCCTATGGGCCATATCCCTGGACTTTAATACCCCTGGCCCCTTCAGAAAGGGGTTTAAGCTGACGCTCTATCTTGTAGGAATGGGTACGTTCCTCGTCGGCCTGGTGATACTCAATTCTTTTAAACCTTGAACCTTTGAACTTTTAAGCCTTTGAACCCTTAAACTTTTTATATGGGCATATTCGGGAAAATCATCAACGACGTCCTGTGGAACCCGAATACCAGCATCTCCTCATTTACCCTGCACAGGATTACGGGGATAGCGCTGGTACTTTTCCTGTTCCTGCACGTCTGGACCCTCAGTGCAGTCTTCCAGGGGGTGGAGGGTTTTGAAAAGGCCGTGAGCAAGTTTAATAACCCCCTGGGCCACGCCATGGAGTACACCCTGTTCCTTGCCGTTACCTTCCACTTATTGAATGGACTCAGGATAACCCTTGTGGAGTTCCTGGCCTTAGCACCCCAACAGGAAAGACTCTTATGGGCGGGTCTTGTAATCCTGGGCATCATGGGTCTTTACGGTGTAACGCTCATATTCTAAGGAGTATGCCTTGCGGTATCATGAGGTCATAGTGGTCGGGGGAGGGCTGGCTGGCCTGCGAGCGGCCATTGCCGTGAACGAGAGGAACGTGAGCGTCGCGGTCCTCTCCAAGGTCCATCCCCTGAGGTCCCACACCGTAGCCGCCCAGGGAGGGGTCAACGCACCCCTGGGTAACCATCCCAGGGGACATTACGATAACTGGGAAAAACACGCCTACGATACCATTAAAGGCAGTGACTTCCTCGCAGACCAGGACGCAGTGGTAAGGATGACGAAGGAGGCCTCTGCTCGCATACTGGAGATGGAACACTGGGGCTGTCCCTTCAGCCGCACCCCGGAGGGGAAGATTGCACAGAGGCCCTTCGGCGGGGCCGGTTTCCCGAGGACGTGCTATGTGGCGGATACCACGGGTCATGCCTTGCTCCACACCGTCTACGAGCAGACCGTTAGATTCCAGCAGGCGGCGGAGAGGAAGGAGATGGTGCTTTATCCAGAGTGGTTGATAACCGACCTGGTGGTTGAGGGGGAGGAGTGCCGGGGACTGGTGGCCATGGAGATGGCTACCGGCAGACTGGAGACCTTTCTGGCCGAGGCGGTCATCTTTGCCACTGGAGGGGCAGGCAGGCTTTACGGGAATTCCACTAACGCCCTCATCAACACCGGCATGGGTATGGCCGTTCCCTACTGGACCGGGATACCTTTAAAGGACATGGAATTCATACAGTTTCACCCTACTACCCTTTACGGGAAGAACGTCCTCATTACAGAAGGGGCGCGGGGAGAGGGAGGGTTTCTGGTTAATAATAAAGGGGAGAGGTTCCTGGCCAATTATACTGACTCCAGGAAGGCCATGGAAGTGGCCCCGAGGGACATCATATCCCGCAACATGACGAAGGAGATTATGGAAGGCAGGGGCTTTGAGGGGGGGTACTTGCACCTGGACCTTAGACACCTGGGCAGGGAAAAGATACTTGCCCGACTGCCAGGGATAAGGGAGATTTGCCTGGAGTTCGCCGGGATAGACCCAATAGATGAACCCATCCCTGTCCAGCCAGGACAGCACTACACTATGGGTGGGATTGACTGTAATACGGAGTGTGAGACCAGGATAAAGGGGTTCTATGCGGCAGGGGAGGCCGCCTGTGTGAGTGTCCATGGGGCCAACCGACTGGGGGGCAACTCCCTCCTTGAGACGTTAGTATTCGGCCAGATAGCAGGAGACAGGGCGGCGGAATACGTCCAGGGTAAGACCCAGAAGGAATCCGCCTTAGGCGGAAAGAAGGCCCTTGAGGAGGCCCTGACAAGGACGGAAGAAAAGATAAGGAAAACCTTAAGCTCCACAGGCAAAGAACAACCCTCAAAGATAAGAGATGAGATGCAGGACTTGATGGTGAAGGACGTTGGGATATTCCGCAACGGTAAGGGGTTAAAAGAGGCATCAGAAGGGCTCAGGGATTTAAAGGAGAGATACGGGGATGTAAAGATAGACTATAAGGGCAGGGCATGGAACCAGGCACTGGCCATGGTAATAGAGCTGGAAGGCAGTCTGGACGTAGCGGAGGCCGTGGTGGCCGGGGCACAGGCACGTGAGGAGAGCCGCGGCTCACATTCCCGCACAGATTTTACGAAGAGGGACGACCAGAATTGGCTGAGGCATACCCTTTGCTTCTTTACCCCCGAAGGCCCAAGGCTGGAGTATTCGGAGGTGAGGCCTGGACCATTCAAGATAGCGGAGAGGAAATATTGAGCCATGTACTACCTGTCATTCTGAGCAAAGTGAAGAATCTCTGAGACCCTTCGCTTCGCTCAGGGTGACAATCCTGGAAAGTAGGGCCAGACCTATGTGTCTGCCCATCGTAGGAACAGTAGCCGCAGGCTTTAGCCTGCGAACTGAAGTCGTAGGGACAGACCTTTAGGTCTGTCCGATGGTAATTTATGAGCAAAATCACACTTGAGATAGAACGCTACGACCCAGATAAAAAGACCCAGTTCTTCCAGTCCTTCCAGATACCCTGGGAGAAACGGGACATGACGGTGCTGGAGGGGTTATTCTATATACAGGAGAACCTGGACGATTCTCTGTCG
>DATETB010000151.1:0-9237 GCA_035283825.1 Candidatus Brocadiales bacterium
CACGTCGTAGAACGGTCCCCCCAGCCTGCCAAAGTTGCTGTACTTCTGGGTAGCCTGGTAATACTCGCATATACTCCCCAGTGTCCTGGCGATGCGCCTGAGGGTCTCCGAACCTTTTATAATATCCAAAAATTCTTCGTATGCCTTCATTCCTGCATCCCGCACCTTTTTGGTAAACTCTCCCTTTTTACCCGTAATTGCAATAAATTTCAAGGACAAAGATGCCGAGGTTTGTGGATAATATGGACGAGACCTCTGCAAAAGTCATTACACTACTTCGTGCCATTCTGAGCCTGAACGAAGTGAAGGGGAAGAATCTGAGATTCTTCGGTCGCTTCCACTTCGCTCCGCTCAGGGCTTCGGCTCAGAATGTTGAAAATCCGCCTATGGCGGGACATGTAAATAGGGTTTTTCAGAGGTCTTGATAGTTTTCTCAGTATAGAAGCCATTTAGGTAGAGAGCAACCCCCACAGGCTGAAACCTGCGGCTGTGGTTTTCGCACGTTTTGCAGGCCAAAGCTCGCCGTAGGCGAATCCGCCTCAGGCGGACTGCGGCTACTCAAGGTATTATGGCATTAAAGGCCTTTCCTAAAATTATTTTGGACAAGAGCGACGGCTCACCGTTCTTTTGACACTGCATACTTTTAATGATAAAATGCCTTGATAAGATGAAAGACACCCTGAAGAGCATAAAAAAATTAATAGACAGGTCTAGTAAGACCCTGCTGACTGCTCACATACGCCTGGACGGGGATGCCCTGGGCTCTGAACTGGCCCTGTATTATGCCTTGAAGGATTTGGGCAAAGACCCTGCTATTATCAACGATTCCCCCATCCCCAGGGTTTACAAGTTCCTGGTCAGAGAGGTCCCCGTACGAGAGGTCAAGACGGCGGAGGCTAGTCCGCCTGGGTCTGCCCTTGAGTCCGCCTCAGGCGGAGAAGGGACGGACGCTGGAGGTGGGGCTGTCCTATCCTCCTCTGGTGAGGACAAGGGATTTGACCTGGTAATCTCCGTAGATACGCCAGTCAAGGATCGGCTAGGGAAGGTCGCACGGCTCTTTTCTGACGCCACCCCCGTAATAAGCATTGACCACCATCCGCCTCAGGCGGACGGGGGCAATTTTGGTACGGTGAACTGGGTAGATACCAGCAAGTGCTCCACCGGGGAGATGGTCTACGACCTCTTCAGGTCGGCAGGGTGGAAGATTACCCCCCGCATAGCCGAGGCCCTGTACGTGGCGATCGTTACTGATACAAACCGTTTTACCAACCCGAATACCACCTCAGAGACCCTGAGGGCGGCCGCCCACCTCATTGACTGTGGGGCTGACCCCACGGAGATAGGCAACCACCTCTACAAGGCCAACACCTACGGCCAGCTCCAGCTTGCCGCACGGGCCACGAAGACCATGAAGTTTTTTGGAGGCAAGAGGATTGCCACCATATGGCTCACAAGGGAGATGATGAAGGAGGCCCGTACACCCTCCATAGATACCCAGGACTTCCCCGATATACCTGCCTCCGTAGAGGGGGTTTCGGTGGGGGTGCTCCTCAGGGAACTGGGAGAGCCTGGCAAGGTGAAGGTGAGTCTGCGCTCCAGGGACGGCGTGGACGTGAACCGTGTAGCCCAGAAGTTCGGCGGAGGGGGACACAAAGGGGCCGCAGGGTGCGAACTGCAGGGTACCATTGAGGAGGTGCAGGGGGTGGTGGTGAAAGAGATAGAGAAGGCCCTGGGAGAGGGGCCGTAAACAATTCCAGCTTGAGTTCCCAGGAAGAACTACTAAGGCTTACGAGAGAGGTAAAACAGAGGGTCCTTCTTGAAAAGGCCTTCGGCATAGAATCCTTGCCAAAATATCCGCCCAAAAAAACCCAGTCCGTGGTTAATCAGCCAGAGGTGAGACCTGCCCCTGAGGAGATAAAAGAGCCTCCTGCGTCCTATGCCGCTTCAAAAGATACAGCAAGAGACGACAGGGTGGAGAGACTTGCCGAACTGGAGAAGGCGGCCTCTACCTGCACCAAATGCCGTCTCAGTCAGTCCCGCACCAGGGTGGTCTTTGGGGTGGGGAGTCCTTCTGCGGAGTTGATGTTTATTGGAGAAGGCCCTGGTTATGACGAAGACCAGCAGGGGGAACCCTTTGTGGGGAGGGCGGGTCAACTACTCACGAAGATTATTGAGGCCATGAAGCTCACCCGTCAGATGGTGTATATCGCCAATATGGTAAAGTGTCGTCCCCCTGAGAACCGCACGCCGAGGCCGGACGAGATGCTTATATGTTCTGAGACTTATCTCAAGTGGCAGATTGCATGGATAAGGCCCAAGGTCATCTGTACCCTGGGGAACTGTGCCACCCAGGGGCTGCTCCAGACCAGGGAACCCATCGGCTCCTTACGTGGACGATTCCTTGACTATCCGCCTCAGGCGGATATAAAACTCATGCCCACCTTCCACCCCGCCTATCTCCTCAGAAACCCCCCGGATAAACCCAAGTGCTGGGAGGATATGAAGAAGATAATGAAGGAACTGGGTATCGCCCACAAAGATAAGTAGCACAAATTAGTGAAATAAAAAGAGATTAAAGCCAAAAATTTACCCGTGTCCATATACTCCACATAGCCTAATAATACCCTTTCTGTCTCCCAGGAGAGAAGGATTTGATATTTGATACTGATTACCATGTCCATACGTACTGGTCTACCTGTGCAGACCTGGTAACAGTAGAGGATTACCTGCTCTATGCCCGTAAGGCCAAACTGAGGTGCTTCGCCATAACGGACCACAGCAACGACATCTACTTTGAACAGAACGAGAGAGAGGGACTGAGACGGCAGACAGGGAAGATAGACCTCCAGCCCCTGCTTAAAGATAGGGCATACCGTCTAGAGAAATATCTCTCAGACCTGGAGCCTTACAGAAAACATGGGGTAAGGGCCGGCATTGAGCTGGAGCAGATGCCTGATGGGGAGTTCATCTTTGACTGGGGCTACAGGGGGCGTTTTGATGTGGTCATAGGGGCAGTCCATGTCATCCCTTCCCTGAAAAGGAGGGAAAAGGAAGAGGTGGTACAGGAAGAGTTCTTGTCCCTCACCACGAAGGCCCTGGAGCAAGATATAGACATCCTGGCCCACCCCACCAGGGGCCTCAGGAAGGCAGGCATAGCGGTGCCGAGCCGTTACCATGACGTCATTATTGATAAGGCCCTCTCCAGGGGGATAGCCCTTGAGGTGAATGCCCACTCCCTTGACCCCAATTCTATTTTTCTCCGCAGATGCCTGGAAAAGGGTGTCAAACTGGCCTTTAACACTGACAGCCATTCACTAAAAGAATTTGGAGATTTCTCCTTCCACAGGCTCATGCTCCAGGAGGCTGGAATCAACGGAAAGGAGCCTCTAGAAAATTGCTTCCAACTGGAATGAATGCAGTGCGGGCCACTCTGCGTGCTGTAGGGGCAACCGTCAGCCGTAGGCGGGTCGCCCCCACCCTCATGACTAAATGTAGGGGCACGTTGCAACGTGCCCCTACTATATGCTGTCTATTGTTTTTATTCCTTGCAGGTTGTCAACCCGAGCCGGCGGACCGCCTGTCTCTGGGCTCCCGGCTCTTAGATTCAGGAGAGGTGGAAGAGGCTGTCATAGAACTAAAGAAGGCCCTGGAGGTCTCCCCCAAAAATACCCAGGCCCGCATCCTCATGGGGCAGGCCTATGAGAAGCAAGGAAAATCCGAAGAGGCCCTCCAGGAGTACAAGAGGGCAACGGAGGATAACCCCCGTTCTGCCAGTGCCCATGCCTCCCTGGGGCTGGCCTACTCAAGAAAGGGCATGCTGGACGAGGCCGTCACTGAGCTTAAGGTGGTGGTAAACACCTACCCCAGGATGGCAGAACCCCACTATATGATGGGTATGGTATACGGGGAGAAGGGGATGCCTGAGGAGGCAATTAAAGAATTCAAGAAGGCCGTGGAACTGGAGCCCAACTACGCTGAGGCCCACCTGTATCTGGGCCTGGCTTACGATTCCATGGATATGTATGGGGAGGCCATCGGGGAGTACAAAGAGGTGCTTGCCCTGAGACCACAGGACGCCGTAGCCAGTATCAACCTGGCTGAGGCCCACAAAAACCTTGGGTTAACCCTGGCCAAGGGAGGGCTGACCCCGGAGGCAATCTCCCACCTCCAGAAGGCCACGGAAGTCCATCCCGAGTTGGTGGATGCCTACCTCCACCTGGCAGAACTCTATGAAGAACATGGACAGTTTGAGGCGGCTATCACCGAATACCGAAAGGCTATAGGCGTAGACCCAGAACTGGCCAGTGCCCACCAGGCCCTGGCAACGGTCCTTCAGAAGGCAGGGCTGACCGAGGAGGCAGAAAAGGAACTGGCCATCTACAGAAAACTGGGCAAAAAAGCGACCAGACAGCAAGCAGTAGACAGTAGTCAGTAGCTAGTAGCCGCAGGCTCGTAGCCGCAGACTTTAGTCTGCGTCAAACGCAACCTAAAGGTTGCGGCTACCTAGCTACTAGCTACTTGCTACAGTAGCCAGATATTTCTCAAAGGCCTCGTGGATATTCCCCTTGAAGAGGACTATATAGACCTTTTCCAGGGAGCTTCCCTTTTTCAGATGTTCCAGTATTGTATCTACCATTACTTGGGCACACTGTTCCTTTGGAAAACCAGCTATTCCGGTCCCTATGGCAGGGAAGGCAATGCTCTTTATCTTCTTCTCTTCAGCCCTTTTCAGGGAATTCTTTACAGAATTGAGGAGGGACTCCCTGGTAGTGAGGGGTCCTTTAAGGCCCATACTGGCGGCATGGATGACGTACTTGGCCTTAAGGGCTCCTGCCCCCGTAATAGCCGCTTCCCCCAGCGGGATAGGGGCAAGTTTATTGCACTCCTCCTGGATAGAAGGGCCTCCCTTCTTATGGATAGCCCCTGCCACCCCTCCTCCCATTATTAGCTCCAGGTTGGCGGCGTTTACGATGGCATCTACTGCCGCCCCTGTGATGTCCCCCTGCTGGAGTATTATCTTTTCTTTCATAGCCCCTTCCTCCTTTTGTCCAGGTAAATTTGCAGGATAATCTGGGCCGCTACCGTATCGGCCCTTTTAGTCCGTTCTTTCCTGGAAAGTCCCCCGTCCTTCATAATCTTGTGGGCGCCCGCCGTGGTTAGTCTCTCATCTACCATGTGGACGGGCAGGTTAATCTTGACCTTGAGGTCCTCTACAAAACGGAGCACCTCCTGGGCCTCCTTCCCCAGGCTGGCGTCCATCCTCTTGGGGAGGCCCACCACTATCTCTTCAACCTCTTTCTCACGTATCAGCCGAGACAACTCTTCCATATCCTCTTCCAACCCCCTGCACTCCAACGTCTCAAGCCCCTGGGCGGTTAGGCCCAGCGGGTCGCTCAGGGCCAGCCCCATCCTCTTTTTACCGTAGTCTATCCCCAGTATGCGCAAGGTACCCTCACCTTTCGGGTGGTTCAACCCGCAAAGAACATCAGTACTGCCCCAGACCCAAGGGGTGTGGAGATATTATCGTCCTTTAGAGGTAAAGACTCAAGGATGGAAGCAGTCAGGGCTACAGGCAGGGCAGACACGGGAGAAAGACAAAGGAGGGAACAGAGATAGGCCACCAGAAAAAAGGCCAGAGAGCCCATCACGCTCTTAGAACGATTATAGGGGAGAGGCCGTCCCTTCCAGGTCTTTCCTATAAGGGTAGCTGCGGTGTCTGCAAAGGCCAGTATCCATATTACCACCAGGGCCACCTGGGCAGGGAAGAGTAAAAGGGACATTATCACACCAATGGCCATGGTAATCGGCCCAGTAATAAACCCCCGCCTCTCCTCTTTCCGAATGCACGCCACGGTTATAGGGCCTAACAGAGGTACTAGCCTCCCATTTAGCCGTCCTACCTCGGAAAGGGCATAAAGCACCACCAATAAGACTAAGAAATTTATGGTGGGGAGGAAGTAGAGGTTTGCGAGAAAAGGCACGGCCCCGGCCCACACGTGTACCAACTTCCTCCTTACCTCCTGAAACCATTCTTTCCCCTGGTTTACCTCTCCACAACCATCTATATAATTTAACAACTCTCTCAGGTCGTCTCCGTCCACCAGGTAGTCGGCCTTTTTTCTCACAAGGAAGGCGGCGTTCACGCCTATACTCAGACCTGCCTTCTCCATGATAGAGAGGTTATTGGGGTCGTCGGCTATAACTACCACCTCCTCCCACCCAATATCTCGTTGCCTGGTGAGTTCTTTTATGAGGGACTCTTTCCCAGTGAAAGTGCTTAACTCCCCTCCCACCGTTCCGGATAGGGAATCGTCAAGGAACCCTATATCTATACCAAAACCCATGTCTGCCCCTAACTCAAGGGCCAAATCCCTGACCAGAAAATCTGGTACCCCGCTACTTATAATGGCAATTGTATGGCCCTTACTCCGCAGGGACTGAATAATCTCCTCTATACCCCCGGCGAGGGGCATCTCCTTGTATACTTCCCATAGGGTATTTAAGGATATGCCCTTAAAGTCTTTATACACTCCCTCCAGCAGCCTCTCAATAGTGAGCCTCCCCAAGTCAAAGAGTATACAGAGATAGTAGGTGCGGAGATAACTGAGGAGCCCCCGTTGGCTGGATAATCTTAGCAGATACTGGTCCCTGAAGATGACCCCGTCCAGGTCAAAGACTACAAATTTACCACGTTGCATATATAACCCTTAAACGAGTAGGCATGAGGCAATAAGTACTAGGTACTAAGTACTAGGCACTAAGCACTATGCACTAGGGACTAGGCACTACAGACAGACTGTAGAGTGGGATTTCTGCCTAGTGCATAGTGCCTACTCCTTACTGCTTACTGCCCGTTGTCTGCTCTTCACTGCCCGTTTCCTCCAGCGCCTTTAGTCTCCTGAGTATTGCGGCCTCACTCTGCATGCCTATGTATTTCTTTAGCAGGTTTGACCACGAGATATAAGTAAAGGCGTTGGGGTTCACGTGGGCAAGGCCCTTCCTGACAAGGAAGGCATCGTTTTCCCACATGTACAGGAAATCCCTCTCTATCCGGCTGGGATTACCTTCCTTTGCCCAGAACTCACCATAAAAACCCCCAAGCGTGTCTGGCCACTTCTCCTCCACGGGGGCAGGGGCCTTGGGCCTATCTGCGGGCATGGGGAAGAGGGCCTTTTCCTCGTAAAGGGCCTTTAGTAGTTCATAAGACTCCTTAACGTAGGCGAAGACCTGGTCAGAGGCCAGGTCCATGGAGGTGAGGTATTCCCTGGAAAACCTTGTGGAGTGGCACCTGGTACAAGTCTCTATCCAGGCAAGCCTCCTATCCATCAACTCCGGGTTCTCGTTAATGTACTTACTGGGTGGAACGTTTTTAAAAATATTGTTGTAGAAGAGGACGTCCCCTTCCCCCATGATGGCCTTCCTGACCATGTTGTGAGAGAATTTTCCCCTGTAATCCATGTGACAGGAGGCACAGGTAGGGGCGGGGTACTGGGCCTCCTTCAACGGTTCTTCCCAGTCCCACTTGGAGCCCTCGGTGGTGTAGATGGTCCCATGCTTAGAGTGCAGATAGTCCTCAATGTCGGGATGGTCCGGACCGTTGTGGCAGGTAGCGCAGGCCTCCGGTCTCCGTGCCTCTGCGGCCTTGAAGGCATGGCGGGTGTGACAGCTATCGCACTTGTGCTGGATGTTATGGCACATATCACAACCCTGGACTATATTCTTATCCGTAGCGGCCCAGACGTCTGTCCCCAGGTTAGCGTCGTAAGAGCGGGCATGGCTCTCCCTGCCTTCCGGCCAGTCGGGGATGCCGTATTTGGCCTCTGAGGCAAATTCCTCTACCTCCTTTGGGTGGCAGACACCGCACGTCTCAGGCATAGGCATTATGAGCTCAGTCCCGTGGTTTAACTTTTCAGCACCGGGCCTGCCGTGGCAGTCTATACAGCCCACCTGGGGGACCTTCCTCTCCAGTCGCGTCTGTATCTCTTTTAACTCTTTCTTTTGATGGGAATTAAGCTTTCTGGAACTTCCGTGGGCACTCTCACTCCAGGACTTTACCAGCATGGGGTTCAACTTGGAGTGGCACTCCTCGCAATCCTTTTCTATGAAGACACCTTGTGGTATGGACGGAGGCTTGTAGAAGTACTGAGGCGCCCAGTATTTGTGGGTAGGTATGGGGTCCCAGTACTTTCCGTACGGGCCTACTCCCTTACCTGCCTCGCCAGGGTGAGTAGAGGATACCTCCTTTTCTGCCACTGCCCCTCCGTCCGTCAGATTCGCTTCGCTCACTGCAGGCTTAGGCGGATGGGCAGTGGAGGGCGGCCCTGCTACCTCACCTATGGCGGGCGGCAGCACCGCCAGGCAACAAAGAGAGAGACAAGACAAAGACACGGCTAAGATACCGGCCAGGCCTTTTAGGGGCACGGTTGCCCTTCCTCCTTTGTAGGGAGTGGTCCTTCCACTCAAAGGGCCACCTCGTAGCCGCAGGTCGTGCCAGAGGCAGATTCGCCTCAGGCGAACTTTAGCCTGCGTTAAACGCAAGTTGCCCTTCATCCTTTTGTCGGGAGTGGTCCTTCCACTCAAGGAATGAATCAGAAAAGGGAAACTGGGGTGGACGACGGGATTCGAACCCGCGACCCTCAGAGCCACAGTCTGATGCTCTAACCAACTGAGCTACGCCCACCACGACGGAATGCAGAATGCAGAATGCGGAATTCGGAATCTTAACTCCGCATTCCCCACTCCGCATTCCTCATTGTTTATACCACCCCACAGGGAATTGTCAAGTCATGCCTCCTGAACAGGGATTAGGGGCTAGAATTAAGAATTCAGAAGACAGTAGTCAGGGGCCATCAGTAGGGGCGGTTCGCGAACCGCCCCTACAGCTGATTGCTGATTCCTGATAGCTGATTGCTGACTGCTGTATTCTTTCCCTAACATAGGGCCTGCCCTTGACAAGTCATTATTTTCCTTTAAATTAGAGAAAATATCTCCATGTAGACCTTTTTCTTGACCTTTCTTGCTCAGAGTGGATTTGCCCTTAGTAGATAGGAGTACATAATGATTATCGTGATGAAACCCGGCTCCTCCAGAGAGGAGATAGACCATGTTGTCAAAAAAGTGGAGGGGGTAGGGCTTAAGGCAGTCCTCCTCCAGGGTACAGAGAGGAATGTCATTGCCTGCCTGGGAGATAAGCGGGATATAGCCCAGGACTTTTGGAACGCATTACCAGGGGTGGAA
>DATETB010000152.1:0-3311 GCA_035283825.1 Candidatus Brocadiales bacterium
GGCGGGCCTGCCGGGAGTAGCTGTGCCATCGCCCTCAAGAACCTGGGCAGGAAACTGGGCAGGGACATAGACGTTGTCCTCTACGAGGGGATGCAGTACGGACCTGACAGCATAAAACGGGTGGGTGTACTGGCCCCGCCACTCGTGCAGACGCTGGAGAATACCCTCGGAGTAAATTTCCCCTGCCAGCTGGTGGCCAGGAAGATAGTGGGCTACTATCTCCACTCAGGCAGATACAGCATCAGGCTCTACATGGGAGGGAACCTCTCATACGTGGCCCATAACGTGGCCTTAGACGCCTACCTGCTTGGGATGGCCAGCCGTATGGGAGTAAGGGTCCTGTCTGGAAGGGTAAAAGATATAAAGATAAACCCCCATGAAGTATCCGTAGAAGGGGAGTCGGGAGGGACACGCGGGGACGTCCTTGTGGGGGCCTTTGGGTTAGACCCCTTCACGGCTGGCCTACTAGAGAAAGTTACCCCTTACCGAAGACCCAGGGTCCTGTACTCCATCATGGCAAAGATCCCGGCCCCGGTGGAGTATCTCTTGGGGTGTGAGGATTACATACACGTCTTTTTACCCTCCATGGTGGAGGTGGAATTCGGTGTAGTGACCCCAAAACTCACCCACTTTATAGTAAACATTGCCGGTAGACGAGTGAGCAATGAGGCACTGAGGAGATTCCTCGCCCTCCCGGAAGTTGCGAGACTTATCCCCACAGATGCCCTTGCGGCCTGGTCTACCTCTGGCGGAACGGTCTCCCCTCCCATACCTTTCCCACTGGAACCCGCCAGGAACGGTTATGGCGACAGGTACGTTACTGTAGGAGATGCGGCGGGGCTGGTCAGGGCCTATAAGGGTAACGGCATCAATGCCGCCTGCGTTACCGGGGCGAAGGCCGCAGAGGTCATGCTGACTGCGGGCATATCCCACGAGGCATTCCTCTACCACTACTTCCATGCCTTCTCAGACATAATCAAGGACTTGCCTTACGGACGCGCCGTCCGCAGGCTGGTCCTCTTCGGAGAGGGCTACGGCCTCCTCCCCCTGGTCCTCCGCGCCGCAGGGAAGGACAGGACACTGGTAAACGTACTCATAGACTTCCTGTCCGGCCACAAGACCTATCACAAGATACTGAAGGACTGGGGCGGTGTGGAGCTTATCTACAGGTTCTTAAAGGGCCTCCTCCCCTGGATGCCGCCAGCCAGGGTGGATATGGCCAGACCTGCAGAGGTCTCCATGGGCAGACCTATTCCCAGGTAATTGTAGGGGCACGGCATGCCGTGCCCCTACAGGTACGCAATGACGTACGACCCAGAAGAACACCACCGCCGTTCCATCCGATTAAAGGGATACGATTATTCCCAGCCAGGGGCATATTTTGTAACGGTATGTACCAACAAATGGAAATGTTTATTTGGGGAAATTGTGGGCGGTACGATGGTACTAAACCAGTTGGGCCAAATAGTCTCCGGATGTTGGAATGAAATCCCTGAACATTTCCCCAACGTAGAATTAGATGAGTTTGTAACTATGCCAAATCATTTACATGGAATCGTTGTTACTGCTAATAAAAATCAATTGAGCGCATGTAGGGGCACGGCATGCCGTGCCCCTACGGTAGAATCATTTGGCAAGCCGGTGGCAGGGTCTCTGTCTACAATTATGCGTTCATTTAAATCTGCTGTCACCAAAGAAATCAATAAAATGCGTGGGACGCCTAATCTCCCTATCTGGCAACGGAACTATTACGAACACGTCCTCCGAAATGAGGACAAATTAAACCGTACCCGTGAATACGTCCTGAACAACCCCCTACAATGGCAATTTGACAGGGAGAATCCCAGGCGTATTCAAGACGAGGCATACGATAATCAGTGGGGGCATTTTGAGGGGATAATATACGGCAAAGCGTAGGGGCACGGCGTGCCGTGCCCCTACAGGGCCGATAAGGGCGACCCGCCGGTTGAAAATCCGCCTCTGGCGGGGCCGCCCCTACTTGTTAAACAGCTTTGTTACCCTCTCGGTTGCCCCCTCCAGACTGGTGAGGACGTAGCCTATGCCCTGCTCATTGACCACGGACCCCGGCCCCCCGTCTTTTGGGTTCAATGATTCCCGGAAGGCTATCCTCCTGATGTTCTCATCGTACTCCATGAGCTTCTCCTGGCTCAAGACCCCGAGCTTTAACAACCTTTCCTCGTAGCTGGCCCGCTTGGAGCCCTTTTCAGGGGAGCCCTTCTTGAACGACTCCAGTGCGTCCTCCCAGTAATATTTCATATAAATCAGCGAGAGCCCCACCAGTTGGTCCCTCAGGGTCTCAATCTCCTTCTCCGACCAGTTCTTGTGCTGTCTCTCCAGTATGACCCAGAACTCCTCGTGTATCTCCCTGGTGGGCATATTGGACTTCTTAGAGACCGTTTGTAGAATCTGAGAGAGGCGTTCCTTATCCCTCTGGTTTATGTAGTCCATGGGGTTTGTAACGCCCCCTGCCAGTGTGATGCCTGCGTATAGTAAAACAACAAGAAACCAGAACCCTTTCAATCTCATCTAAATCTCCTTATCTGTATTGCGTGTCTATGGGGGCGCGGCGTGCCGCGCCCCTACGTTGTTTGATAAATCCTTACCGTGCCTGCCTCATCCCAGACCATTCTTCCCTCCTGACCTCAACCATCCTCAGTCTGGCCTTCTTGGGCGGTCTTGGGCGGCGGCGGGCGGCCCTCCTCTCAAAGTAGCGTAACAGGGTCTTTATGCCCTCCACTATCCCGAAGACTGCGAAGGAGGCGCCGATGATTTCCAACCAGTCCCACCAGGGAAGGGGTACAGTATGAAATATCGGATTGAGGAAGGGCACATAAACTATCGCCACCTGAAGCGGGAAAGAGATGGCACAGGCAATCAAGAGCTGTCTATTGGAAATAAAGCTTATCTTATGGAAAGACCCAAAGGTCCTGAAGTTATAAGCCATAAACTTTTCTACTACAACAAAAAAGGTAAAGGCAACGGTCCTTGCCTCGTCTACGTTCATCCCAAAATAAAATAAGGACAGCGTGGCGGCGGCCACTACGAACCCGACGGCTACCAGATATACGATTATGCCCTTCGTGATGATGCCCTCCCTTGGGTCCCTTGGGGGGCGCTTCATTATCTCCTTCTCGTAAGGCTCCACCCCCAGGGCAAGGGCGGGGAGGCCATCGGTGACCAGGTTGATCCAGAGGAGTTGTACCGGCAGTAAGGGCAGTGGCATGTTCAACAGCATGGCCGCAAAGATGGTGATGACCTCTGCAAAGTTGGAGGAGAGGAGGTAGTACACG
>DATETB010000153.1:0-10677 GCA_035283825.1 Candidatus Brocadiales bacterium
GGCTGACGTCCCACATGACGGCCGGGAGGGTACCAGATTTATCGGCCAGTTGGGCCTGGATGGAGAGTTTTCCGTTACCGTAGGGGCGGATTTCTCTACTATTCAGGCGAAACACCGTATCTACCTGTTCCCCAAGCCTGAACTCGGAGATACACCGCCTTACCATCTTTTCTACTTTAGCCTTTTCTACTTTAGCTCCCGCTTTATCTTAAAGATTTGGGCCTCGTACTCATCGGCGCTCAATAGATTATCCTGGGGGATGGGGCTGGTTAATCTTAACTTTACCAGCCATCCCCTGATGTAGGGGTCCCTGGTTATCAGGTCCAAATCCTTATACAAGGCCTTATTGACCTCCATAACCTCCCCTTCTATGGGAGTCATTATCTCGTGGAGGGCATTTGTAGTCTCTACGTCTCCGAAGGCCATGCCCGTCAGGAGTGCATCCCCTTTGTCCGGGAGGGATAGGTCAATTATCTTTCCCAATCCCTCCAGGGCCAATTCTGTCAGGCCAATTATGGCAGTGCGGCCCTTCACCCTCACCCACTCATGGGTGGGCGTATACTTTAGGTCCTTGGGCAATGTATATGGCATCCGTCGGCTATCGGTAATCAACTATTTGCAATCGGCCAGCATTATGTATACACTCTGGGGCCGAGACCTGAATTAAGGAAATTTAACAAAATCACCCCTTGAGGTCAAGGATATAAAATCTCCATAGCCCTTTTTGCCGCCTCTTCTGGCCCTTCCTCCTTTATCTCCAGCCACACGGCCCCAGTAAAACTCCTGAACCAGGTCATCTGCCTCTTGGCAAAACGACGGGTGTTCCTCTTTATCAACTCTTTTGCCTCTGATAAGGTCATCTTACCCCCCAGGTATTCTATCACTTCTGCGTAACCCAGGGCCTCTTTAGCCTGACGGCCAAGACCCAGGGGATGGGCCGTGAGCCGCCTCACCTCTTCCACTAACCCTTCCTGGAACATCCTTTCCACCCTTTCCTCTATCCGCTGGTATAGTTCCCTCCTGTCCAGGGAGAGGATGACCACACGGGATGTGGGATGCGAAGTTCGGAGTTCGGAATTCCGTATTCCGCATTCCGCACCCCGCATTCCCCATTCCTGTTGCAGGGAGGATATGGGGTGGCCTGTCTTCTGATAAACTTCCAGCGCCCGGACTACCCGTCGTAAATCACCCTTTTGTATCTGTTGAGCAGAGGCAGGGTCTACCTCTGCCAGTATGCCGTGGAGGTAGTGGACGCCCTTCTCTCTGGCCACACCCTCCAGCTCCTGCCTTATCCCCCAGTCTGCCCCTGGCCCTTTAAACAAACCCTCTGTCAGGGCCTTTATGTAGAGGGCAGTCCCCCCCACCACCAGGGATTCTTTTCCCTCTGACTCCAGCCCCCGGACAATCTCTGCCGCATCCTGGACATAACGCCCTACACTGTAGGCGGACCAGGGGTCAAGTATGTCTATAAGATGGTGGGGTATCTCACGTCTTGTCTCCAGGGAGGGTTTGGCCGTGCCGACGTCCATGCCGCGATAAACCTGCATGGAGTCTGCAGAGACAATCTCTGCACCTGCCTGACTGGCAATCTGGACGGCTACACCACTCTTACCGACGGCCGTAGGACCAGTAAGGATCTTCAACATATAGAAAGGATATTACTGAACCTTAAAAGAGTAAAGGGGGGGGCAGGCCAGAAATCCCTTGACAACTGGCCCAGGCCGGGAAATAATCCCTAAAGAACATCATTGGCAAGAATTTCAAATTACAAATTACAAGTTTCAAATTTTGAATTTGTAATCTGGAATTTGTAATTTGGTTTTTAGGAATTTTGGTGTCTGAAAAGTCCCTTATCATCGGCAGGGCAGGTTGCGGCAGGACTACACTGTTACTGGAGACCTTCTGTAGCAGTATAAAGACCCGGCCCCCTGACGGTGTCCTCTTCCTCCTCCCCACCCATAGCCAGGTAGAGCACGTCAAGGACGTTATTATAAGAAAAGGTTTTGCCTCGGGTTTTATTGAGGAGGGTATATGCACCTTCTCTCAACTTGCCAGGGATACCCTGGGGTATAACGGGCCCAAGGGGCCGATTACTGAACTGGAAAAGGGGGTTATATTAAGGGAGGCGTTGAGGGGGGCAACGCTAAAATATTTTAAGGGGGAAGAGGGGTTTCAGGGGCTTCACATGGCCCTCCTCAGGTTCGTCAAAGAACTTAAGGAGGATGGACAGTACCCGGCACAGTTCCACAGGGCAGTAAATGAATTCTTGAAGGGGCAACGCACCGCTCTCCCAGAGAAGTATCCAGCCCTGTCGGAGGTCTATTCTCTATTCCAGGCGGTCCTGGAAAAAAGGGGACTCCTGGACGAGGACGACCTCTTGAATCAACTCCTCCGCTCCCTTGAGGCAGACGAGACCCTGTTGTCCCCAAAAAAGCTCCTCCTCGTAGATGGCTTCCACGACTTCACCCCCGTAGAATTTCGTATCCTCAGGATGCTCATCAAGAGGATACCCAGGGTATTTGTCAGCCTGGTGCTTGACGCAGAGACAAAGGACTCTCCCCTCCATGTAGGGGCACGTTGCAACGCGCCCCTACATTGTCAGGCCGTTTACAAAGAGCTCAAATCGCTGGGGTTAAAACCGCAGCCGCTTCAGGGGTTTCAGCGTTCCACCTCCCCTACTCTGAGGCAGGTAGAAAAGGGCCTCTTCAACCCGGCCACTGAACCCATTGAGGCCGAGGCCGCCCTGGAGATAGTAGAGGCCGCAGACCTGAGGGATGAAGTGGAACAGATTGCCCGCCGCATCTATAAGATGGTCTCTGGAGGGGAGGCGGAATACCATGACGTAGCCATCGTATTCAGGGAGATTGCCCTTTATAGGGACGTCATTGAGGCCGTCTTTCACGAATATAACATCCCTGTGAGGGTCCATACCCGCAGGCCGCTTATTGAAAACCCCCTGGTCAAAGGTATCCTCTCATTACTCAAGGTCTTTGGCAGTGCCTGGAAGGATGAGGAGGTGCTACATGCCCTCAAATCCCCCTACACGATGTTGCCCCACTCCGAGGTTGACTCTCTGGAGTATGGGGTACTGGAGACTGGGAGACTGGACTCCAGGGAGGCATGGCTGGCACTAATGGAAAACCGCCTGGGTCCGCCTCTACCACGACAGGCCCTTACATGCCTACCTAAGACGAAAGAATTTATTAAGGACTTAGCAAAGACAGAAAAAGAACTGGACGGCCCCCACCCCGTCTCCTTTTTCAGGTCCTGGTTACTAAGGCTCATAAATAGATTCCTGTCCCTTTCTACTGTAGGGGCTCAAAATTTTGAGCCCCTACTGAAAGAAGAATCCCAGGGTCTCAGGGCCTTTCTGGAGCTTCTTGACAGACAGTGTAAAATAATCACAGTCCCGGTAACCTTTGCGGAGTTCTTTGATGACCTCAAGACAAACCTTTCCTCCTGCTTTTATACCCCAAAGGACAAACGGCACGAGGTTGTAAACGTAATAGATGCCCTGGAGGCAAGGCAGTGGGAAAAGCCTGTGGTCTTCGTCGGCGGGCTGCTGGAGAAACAGTTCCCCAGGCAGGGGAGAGAAGATATTTTTCTAAAAGATAGAGAACGCCGGGCCTTCAAGAGGCTCACCGGTGTAGACCTCCAGGAGGTACTCAGGCGTACCCATGAGGAGGAACGGTTTCTCTTTTATGTGGCCCTTACCCGGGCCCAGAAGAGACTCATACTCTCCTACCCTGCTACGGATGGACAGGGGAGGCCCACCCTGCCTTCTTTCTACCTGGAGGAGGTGAAGAGGCTCTTTACCCACGAATCCTACAAGAAGGTCTTCCATAAGAGGTCCCCTGGTGATTTTGTCCCAGGACCTCGGGAGATACTAACCCAGAAAGACCTGAGGGATTTTGTCTTTTATAACCTGACCGCCCCCCACCCACCACAGGTGGACATAGTGCGTGGGGTCTACAACCGCGAATTGTGCGAAAGGACTCCCTGGCTGGAGGGACTGAGTATCGCCTTAGAGAGGCCGGGAGAAAGGGAGTTGGGGGCCGCAGACTGCCTCAAGGAGATAATATCCTCCTTTAGCGCTACACAGCTTGGTGACTACGCCCAGTGTCCCTTTCTCCACTTCTGCAGGTGGGTCCTTAGACTGAGACCACTACCCAACCGAGCCGAGGAGGGCCTGAGCCCCACCCTTCAGGGAGGGATTGTCCATGAGACACTGCAACGTTACTACTCCGAGCTTGCCGTTAATAAATCCGCCCCGCCCATTACAAGTCTGGAGGCCCACTTCCAGGAATCCTTTGCCAGTAAGACCAGGGGTATCCCCCTGGGATTTAAGGAAGAGAAGCTCAAGAGGGAGATGCTCCATGCCCTCAAGGCCTTTGCTGAGCAGGACAGGGAATACATCACAAGATTCGCCTTCAGACCTAGATATGCTGAGGTAGGTTTTGGGAAAGAGACTGCCGGCAGGTCACTTGCCATACATGGGGACGTCACCACGCCCACCTCTCTCCCTCCGCTTGAACTCAGGGACAAGAAGGGGAACAGGGTCAGACTGACTGGGAGGATAGACAGGATAGACGTAGCGGAGATGGATGGTGAGACCCTGGGCCTGGTCATAGACTACAAGTACAGTAAAGAGGCGGCCAACGGGAGTAAACTGATAAAGGACCTCAAGGAAGGAAACGACCTGCAACTACCCATCTACGTAATGGTAGCCAGGGACCTCCTGGGGCTAAGACCAGTGGGCGCCCAATTCTATTCCCTCAGACCCCCTGGGAGGAGCGGTATAATAGCCTTACCCCTGCCCAATAAGGGCGAACACATGTCACAGGAAGATATGGAAGCCCTCCTGGAATCCTGCAAGGAACACCTGTTTAGACAGGTAGAGGGCATCCTGGCAGGGGATAAGAGGGTCAGTCCCAGGGACGTCCAGTATTGCCATAACTGGTGTGAATATAGAGACGTCTGCAGATTTGAGAGAGGACACCACAAGAGACATGAAGGGTAATAACGTGCCTGCCGAAGTGGGCCTTCAGGCAAACGCCCCAGGTAACCTTACCCCTGAGCAGGAAAGGGCCGTAGGTACCCTGGGCAAGGATCTCTGCGTTAGCGCCGGGGCTGGCTCCGGTAAGACCGGGGTACTGGTGGAACGGTTTGTGAGCCTTGTGTCAGAAGGAGGTCTATCTGTTTCTGAAATCCTTTGCATCACCTTTACCGAGAAGGCCGCGGGGGAAATGAAGCAGAGGGTAGCCCGGAAATTTAAATCCCTTGGCATGGAGCAGGAGAGGCAAGAGGTAGAGTTTGCCTATATCTCCACCATAGACAGTTTCTGCAGCCGCCTCCTCAGGGAAAACGCCCTGGAGGCAGGACTGGACCCAGACTTCACCATCCTGGAAGAGTACGAGGCAATGTCCTTGCAACGTGATATGGCTGAAGAATTATTAGCACAGTGGGGGGAGACTAACCCGGAGGGATACAATCTCCTCCTTGAAGAGCTTTACTGCCGGGACCTTGCTGAGAGCTCTATTGAACTCCTGGCCAAGATAAGAAGTTCTGGCCTCCACCCAAAGGATATCCTTGTAAAGGACGACGTCTCGCCTGAATTAACTGAGACCCTTAAGGGCACTAACCTCTGTATAAAAAGAATAGAGGACCTTCTAGTCAATTTGTCTCCCTCCTCCAGGCAGAGGGAAAAGGTGGAAGAGGTTGTGGTAAGACTCAGACATCTCAAGGACGTAAGGGCGGGAGACCTCCAGCACGCACACATAGCCGGCCTGCCGGAGATAAAGCTGACTGGAACATCTTCTGACCTGAAAGAAAACCTCAAGACGTTAAGAGAAGACCTCCTTGAGAGACTGAGGCGTCTATACTGGGAGGGCGTAACTATAAGGACGAAACTCGCCCTCAAGGAGTTTCTCTCCCAGTTCCTTCAACTCTACCAGGAAGAAAAGCGTAAGCGCAGTGCGCTGGACTTTAGTGACCTGACAGAAAGGGCCATTAATCTCCTCCAGACCTTTCCTTCTCTGCGAGAGGAACAAAGGGGTAAATTCAGGCATATCCTTGTAGATGAGTTCCAGGATACCAATAGCCTCCAGAAGACCCTGCTGGAGATGTTGAAGGGTGACAAGGCCGCCCCTGACGGGGAAGACAACCTCTTTGTGGTGGGGGATGCCCAGCAGTCCATCTACGGCTTCAGGTATGCTGACCTGGAGGTCTTTCTTGAGCACAAGAGGCAGACCCAGGAGGGGGGAGGCGAGGTAATCCACCTTGATAGAAATTTCCGTAGCAGACCAGAGATTATCTCCTTCGTTAATCAGGTCTTCAGGGGTTATTGGGGTTGTAGGGGCACGTTGCAACGTGCCCCTACAACAGATTGGAGACCCCTGGTGGCAGGCTCCTCCTTTGCCCCAAAAGGCCACTCCTCCGTAGAACTCCTACTGGCCAGGGGAGAAGAGGGGGAGAATATGGAGGAGGTGCGGAGGGTGGAGGCCCGCCTCCTTGCCAGCCGTATCCAGGAGATTGTAAAGAATAGGGGACTGGAGATAACCAGACCCAATCCGCCTAAGGCGGCTCGGCCCATTACCTACGGGGATTTCGCCATCCTCTTCCGTAGTACCGGAGGCATTAAGCTCTTTGAGGCGGCCCTGGAAGAAATGGGCATCCCCTTTTTCGTAGTGAGCGGGAAAGGACTCTATGACACCAGGGAGATTATAGACTTGATTAGTCTACTCCAGTTAATAGATAACCCCCTGGACGAGGTGAAGCTGGCGGCGGTGTTGAGGTCCCCTTTTGCGGGAATCAATGACCGCACCTTATTCTGGCTTGCTCACCAGGCTAAGCATAAAGAAAAGGTAGGGGCGTATCGCGATACGCCCCTACTTGTTCAACTGGACGGGCTGGCCAGTATCCCGGAAATAGACCTTACCCAGAAGGAGAGGCTACTGAGGTTCGGGGGATTGCTGGAAAGGCTCAGGGGGTTGAAGGAGAGGCTATCTATAGCCTCTCTAATGGAGGGTATACTGGCAGAGACCCAATATGACTCCAGGGTACTAGCTTCTCCCAACGGCAGGCAGAGCTACGCCAATCTGCGAAAATTCGTAGGGCTGACCAGAGATTTTGAAAAGCGGGAGATATTGGGCCTGCCTCAGTTCCTCAGGGCCATTCGTGACCTCCGGGTAACCGAGACAAGGGAATCCGAGGCCCCTACTGACCTGGAGGCAGACGACGTGGTAAAAATCCTGACCATCCACAAGGCCAAGGGCCTGGAATTCCCCGTAGTAGCGGTCGCTGACATGGGGAGAGACCCGCGTAGTTACCCGTCGGATATCCTCTTCTCCAAAAAGGGAGGACTTGGGTTGAAAATAATAAACCCGTTGACAAACAAACCTGAGATTACGGCTACCTTTGAGGGAATAGACCAGGAGATAAGAGAGAAGGAAAAGGGGGAGGAGGAAAGGGTCCTCTACGTGGCCCTTACCCGTGCCCAGGAGCACCTCATCCTTAGCGGCTCTCTTACGAGACGTAGCAGGAGTGAACCCCTGGAACGGATAGCCGAGACCCTTAACATATCTCTTGACTCGGCAGACCTACCAGAGGAGCTAACCTTTGGCGAAGAGGGATACAAGCTAAGGCTAGGTACGGGAAAGGGGGCATTACGGATAGCCGCACCTCTTTCCGTAAGACTGTCGTCTGAAGAGAGGGAAAAGATACTGCGAGGTGAACCCCTCCCTTTACCTGTCATTGCGGGGGGCGAAGCCCCAGGGCAGGGCGAATCCGCCTTAGGCGGACCTGAGGCGGATTCGCCCCTACTGACGACATCCCTCCCTGTCACCATACCGATTCCAGGACAGGCCAGCCAGAGGGATTACATCTACTCGGCGACAGAGATAATGTGCTACCACCGTTGTCCCAGGCTATATTACTTCAGATACAAATTGGGGCTGCCGAGTCTTGTAGTGAGCGAAGCGAATCTAATAGAATCAGGGGAATTATTATTGACTGACAGGGCCGAGGATGAGTTGGAGGATTCCCCGTGGGCAAGACTGGGAACCGCAGCACACCGTACCCTGGAACTCTATCGTCCTCCTAAGGATTCTACGCACCCTCGTAGTGAGCGAAGCGAATCTAATGGATTAGAGGAGGCCGTCCTTCAGGCCCTGGAGGAGACCCTGCCCTCTGCCGGGAGTGGCCCACCTGTCCCTGCCTCCCAGGAACAAATGGACGTCTTGAAAGGGTGGGTGCATAACTTCTACTCCTCCAGGGAAGGTCAGGCAGTAATGGCATCTAAAGAGGTCAGGCACGAGATGCCATTCCTCTTCAACTACAATGGTACCCCTCTGAGGGGAAAGATAGACCTGCTTTTCTCTCCAGTGGGGAAAGGTTGGCGCCTACTGGATTTTAAGTCCTCCAGTAATGAGTCCGGGATGCTGGAGAGTTATGCCATACAGATGCGTCTCTACAGCCTGGCGGTAAGGGAGCTGTTTGGTATGTCTCCTGAGCGCTCCGTGTTATTCTTTCTCCCCAGGGGGAAGGCAGTAGACGTAGACATTGGCCCGGAGGCCATGAAGGGGCTTGATGGGTGGTTGAAGGCCTTTTTTGATGCAGAGGAAAAGACGTCAAACGGTGCTATCGCCTTTCCTGCCCGGCGTGAAGTGGGCTGTAGGTGGTGCGAATACGGTAAGTATTGTGAGAGGTGAGAGAAATTGGGGTAGTAGGGGCAGACCTGTGTGTCTGCCCCAAATGAAACAATTACCAAAAGGGCGAACACATAGGTTCGCCCCTACTTTTCCAGTCCATTGACACAGCGTATAGGTATATCGTTCCTCCTGGAATAGGCCAGGTTAGGTCTCCGGGCCTTGGTGTGATGGGGTTCATGATAGAGGTGGAAGACGATGGCCTGGGTAAGGATAGACCTTGGCCTCAAGCCCCACCTCTTGAGGCGTTCCCTGAGGTCGCTGTCTTCCTGTCCCCAACCCTCATAGTTCTCATCAAACCCATTTACCTCAAATATGGAGTGTTTATCTACGGAGATGTTGAGTCCTATAAACTTGGGCCGCCTCTTTTTGCCCACCAGCGTATAGAAGAGATTCTTCCACTGCTTCAATCTTAGATTCCAGAGGTGTTCTGGCGTGAGGGTCTGCTCGTATAACCCCTGGCCAACGGCCCCGGGGGTTAAGTCTGCGGAGTAGTCCTTTGTAAGTCTTACGTGCCCTCCCCCCAGGAAATAACCTTCTTGAGAATTCCTGACGTGACCCTCAATGAAATCAGCTTTTGGGATACAATCCCCATCGGAGAAGATAAGGTAATCGTAACTGGCCAGTTTTATGGCCTCATTGAGAATCTTTGCCCTTCTATACCCCTTGTTTTCCTGCCAGGCGTGCCTTATGGGGAAGGAGGCTAGTTTCTGGCATCTTTCAATGAGACCCTGGGTCCCGTCAGTAGAGCCGTCATCTGCGATGACCACCTCAAAGTCCTTATGGGTCTGCCTCATGTAACCCAGTAGGCTGAGTTCCAGATAATCTGCCCTGTTATAAGTGCTAAGGATGACGCTTACGTGCATAGTAATAGTATTATTAACACCTGCAGGGGCGTATTGCAATACGCCCCTGCAAGTAGAGTTCTTGACTTGCCTCCTTATGTCCCTTTATAATTTGGAGATACGCATGAACATTATAAAAAGACTGAGAAGGACCACTAGTAAATATCTTTTTGTGGCTCAAAGATGTAAGAATCGGAGAGAGATTTTTATAACATTAATCAAAGGGAATAAGCCCAGTAGTGTTGTCTTAGAAGACGGGATTCACGTTTATGCGCCTGAAAATAATGAACTTTTAAAGATGATGCAGGAGATATTCTTTGAGAATGCGTATACCCCTTCTAACCTTTCTATTGAAGCCAATGATACTGTAGTGGATTTAGGGGCTAATATCGGGGTTTTTACGCTGTTTGCCGCACGCAAGACACGAAGCCCCGTATATGCGTTTGAACCTTTTCCTGAGAGCTTTGAATATCTAAGTAGAAATGTTCAAACAAATGGCTTGCACAATGTTATCGCCCATGACAAAGCTGTCTATGACAAGATTGGAACTGCAAAATTATTTCTACACAAGTCCAGCGGAAGACACCTTATCTCCCCCGATTACGCAAAAACTAAATTGGAGAGATATGTGGAAGTTCCTACCACTACCTTGCGACAAATTATGGATGGTAATAATCTCAAACAGATTGACTTCCTAAAATTAGATTGTGAGGGCTCGGAGGCCACGATACTACTCTCCACTCCACTAGAATACCTTCAGAGAATTAGAAAAATAGCGATGGAATTTCACGATAGCCCAGCAGGAAGCGAGCATAAAAAGATTGAGAGCCTACTGATGAGGGCAGGTTTTGCAACATGGCTAAGGTGGGATGGTACTTCAAGATTTGGCTATCTTTACGGTCTCAAAAACGGCTAAATTGATAGAATAGTAACTCCTGCAGTAATTCAATATCTTCTTTCTGCCAGGTAGGGGCAGACCTATGTGTCTGCCCAATGGTGAGGGCGAACACGTAGGTTCGCCCCTACTTGACTTGTGTTTTTGTCCCCTTATAATCTGCTTATGAAGGTAATTCACGTCATGAGTCTTGGTATCAGGGGGGAGCTTAAAAGAGAATCTTTCTATAAAT
>DATETB010000154.1:0-4457 GCA_035283825.1 Candidatus Brocadiales bacterium
ATAAGGAGCCAGGCCTCCCTGGGTTTCAGAAAGACCTCAGAGGCCCAGTCCTACGAGGCCATGAAGGAACAGCTCATGCGGGTCATTGAGAAACACTTCAGGCCAGAGTTCCTCAACAGGGTGGATGGCGTCATAGTCTTCCAGTCCCTCACAAAGGAAGACCTGGATAAGATTATACGCATAGCGTTCATCGCCCTCCAGAAGAGGCTAAGCAATTACAACATCACCCTGAACCTCACGGAAGAGGCCATGGACCATATCATTAAGAAAGGGTACGACCCCACCTTTGGTGCAAGACCTTTACGCAGGGCCATAGAGAGCCTGATAGAAGACCCCCTGGCCGAAGAACTCCTCCAGGGCAGGTTTGCCCAGGGGGCAAAGATAAAGGTGAAGGTGGGAGATGACAAGCTGATATTTGAGGAGGAAAAGGCCCCTGCCGAACCTGCGTTGAGCGGGTAAAAGAACTGAAGTGTCATTGCGAGTCCGCTTTTGCGGACGAAGCAATCTCGTTTGGCTACGAAAGGGATTGCTTCGCTCTGCTCGCAATGACAGGTAGAATTTGAATAACCGTTAAATGCGAGCCCCCGTCAATTCGCAAATGTAGCGTGCGAGTCATGCCTGAGGCAGATCCGCCTCAGGCGGACTTGTCTCGCACGCTAGTAAGAAGGGGAGGATTAAAAATGCCTCCCCTTTTTCTTTGGGGTCATTACAACTTATGAGCCTGATCCCCTAGAATGGATTGATTACAAAATCAAGAGGTAATTGTTTTATGAAGTGTTCTTTTTGCGGCGGCAAGGTGGAGAAAAAAAGAGCGACCTTTTCTTGCGAACACGGAGACAGGTTCCTTCTGGTGGCAAATGTTCCTGCTGAGGTTTGCGTCCAATGCGGAGAAAAGACTTACACCCCAAAGGTAACCGATGAGCTACTAAAGTTTGCAAGAGAGGAATCTAAACCGACAAAGGTCCTTAAGGTCCCTGTATTTGATTTTGTAGAAAAGGGTTAAGAAGGTTTGTAGCCGCAACCTTTAGGTTGCGTCTCCCCTCTATCAAGAGGGGCAGGGGGTGTGTTAAAACGCAGGCTGAAGCCTGCGGCTACTTAGAATCTTATGGCCAAAGAGCAACGCCTTTACGCCTGCCAGTCCTGCGGATGGAAGACCCAGAGGTGGGTGGGTCGCTGTGGGGGATGCGGGGAGTGGAACACGGTCGTAGAGGAGACATGGAGCCCCAGCCAGAGGCGTACCCCCCAGTGTACTGAACCCCCTATCCCCCTGGCGGCGATAGAGACCCAGAGGGAGGAACGCATCACCACTGGGCTTGAGGAGTTTGATAGGGTACTGGGTGGGGGGATGGTGCCCGGCTCTGCAGTCCTCATTGGCGGCCCCCCGGGTATAGGCAAGTCCACCCTCATGCTGCAGGTCTGTAACCGGCTGGCACTCCTCGGACACAAACCCCTCTACATCACGGGAGAGGAGTCCCTCCTCCAGATTAAACTCAGGGCCAGGAGGCTTGGGATAGAAGGAAAGGACCTCCTGCTCGGGGCTGAGACTAACCTTGAGACCGTCCAGGGGCACCTGAACGACCTTAAACCCACCCTCCTGGTGGTGGACTCTATCCAGATGATTTACAAGGAGGGCCTGGAATCCGCCCCTGGAACTGTTTCGCAGGTGAGGGAGTGTTCCAATGAACTCATCCACCTGGTAAAGGACATGGATTGCGTGCTCTTCCTGCTGGGGCACGTGACCAAGGAGGGGTTACTGGCCGGCCCGAAGGTGTTAGAGCACATGGCCGATACGGTACTCTACTTTGAAGGGGAGTCCGCCTCAGGCGGGGCCCCCTTCCGTGTACTGAGGGCAGTGAAGAACCGCTTTGGTCCTACTAACGAACTGGCTATCTTTGAGATGAGGGAGGACGGACTGCACGGGGTGGACGACCCATCCAGGCTCTTCCTGTCCAGGAACAGGTCTAATATTGCGGGGACGGCAACGGTAGCCTGTATGGAGGGTACCAGGAGCTTACTACTGGAAATCCAGTCGCTGGTCACCAGGTCTAATTACAACGTCCCTGAGAGGAGGGTAAGCGGGGTAGATTACAACCGTGTCTCCATGCTCATTGCCGTACTGGACAGGCGTCTGGGGCTGAAGCTGAGGGACCAGGACGTATTTGTCAACGTAGTGGGAGGGATGAGGGTGGAGGAACCGGCCGCCGATTTGGGGATAGCCCTGGGCATAGCCTCCAGTCTGACCGACAGACCTATTCCGTCAGATATGGTACTACTGGGCGAGGTGGGTCTGACCGGAGAGGTAAGGGGTGTGGGTCAGATGGAGGCCAGACTCAAAGAGGTAGGCAGATTGGGGTTCAAGAGGGCCATCGTCCCCCAGGATAATGCTAAAGATATGATACCTCAGAAGGGGCTAGAGACCATCCGGGTAGGCCATCTGAAAGAGGCCGTGAGGCATCTGGAAGGCGGTAGCCGGTAGCCGCAGGCTTTAGCCTGCGAGAGATAACGCAACCTAAAGGTTGCGGCTACTCAACTCGGTAGGAGCATATCGGACGAGGGGTCATGGGCATCAAGGCGTTTACAGGCCAGCTCATGGTTCAGGTTGGCGTAGCAGTAGATACAGCCGTGGGGGCACGTATCGTAAGCGCCAATGTCCCGGCTCTGGACACAATTACATCCCTTTCGTGTGGGGACTATCTTCGTCTGCCTGGGTTTGTTTGGGAAAAGCTCGTAGAGGAGTTCACCGTCCACGCATTGGGCCGGCCTCACTCCCCCCGCGGCCAGGGCCTCATCACAGCAGGTATATAATGTTATGCCATAAGAACCGGCAATCTCCACCATCTCTTTTACTAAAGACAGCCTCTCTGGATACGCTGGGTCATAGTAGGGGCAGGTTTCAAACCTGCCCCTACTTTCTGAGGCCCTCTGGAAGTTACGGCGCACCTTTGGGTAGAGGCAGACAAAGCTAAAGTAGCACCTCTCCGTTGCCCCCTCCAACCTCCTTGCCAGGTTATCAAAACTCTTCTTGAAGTAGTCTGGCCCAGTGATGTCTGAAAGGATAATGGGGTCAAACCTCCACAACACCCTCTTCGGCCCGTAGCGGTCAGAGAGCCTTCGGAAGGACAAAACGGCCTCTTCCCAGGGGATGACCAGTCCCTCAAAGGGCCTGGGCAGGCCGGTTATTGTGAAATGGAAGATAAATTCATACCCCATGGCCTCAAGTCGGGGCAGGTGGGGTTCCAGGGGCTGGGGGTTCTTGGACCAGAAGACGATTGAATGCACGTCCTCGGGCCTGAGGGAGACCTCACACTCCTGTCCGCTGAAGGGGTTGGCGTACCTTACCCTCCCCTCCCTCACCCGGTTCATGAACCACCATGAATAAAAGGCAGGTATATCTGTCCGCCGGCTGGCAGAGATGATGTTCAAGATATTATGCGTACCTCCTGAGTAGCCCAGTAATAGCCATGAGGCTAATAAACATTATAACCACATAGAGAACTCTGAAAAATCCCACGCACTTGTCATTCTGAGGGAGTGAAACGACCGAAGAATCTCAGATTCTTCGCTTCGCTCAGAATGACACGAAGTAGTGCGGTAACTTTCGCAGAGGTCTCTAAACATTATAACCACACAACTATTCTAAGCAAATTGGCAGGATGAACAGGATTTTATTTTAATGTTTTCCCCCTTGACAAAGATTGTATATCCTTTATAGGTTAGTAAGCAAAGCCGGCATTTATTTAAAGAACGTCAGGCAGGAAGGAAAAATACCAGTGGGAAAAGGGCCACAAGAATGGCTTAAATAGGCCGATTATGACATGGACACCGCAGAATTTATGTTCAATGGTGGAAGGTATTTCTATGCAGTCTTTATGTGCCACCTGTCTATTGAGAAGGCGTTGAAAGGGCTATTTAAGGAAAGATTGAGAGAAGAACCACCAAAGGTCCATAACCTTATCTATTTTTTGAACAAGCTTGGCATCAAACCACCAGAGAATATTGGAAGATTTGTCGTAAAGATTAATGAAGCAAGCATTGCTACGAGATACCCTGAAGACATAGATAAACTACAAAAGTACTTTTCACGACCTGCAGTAAAGGATATACTCTCTAAAGGCAAGGAGACCCTGGAATGGATAAAGACGCAGTTTTAGAGATTCTGTCTCGTTTTAGAAAGGCAATAGAATCTAAGGGTATACGAATAAACAGACTGGTACTCTTTGGCTCTTACGCTACCGGTACGTACAGAGAAGGAAGTGACATTGATATAGTGGTTGTATCTGAGAATTTCATCAGGAAAGACTACTGGGAAAGGATAGAGATACTCTCAGACGCCATCTACGAGGTCTTTGAACCAATAGAGGCTGTGGCTATGACCCCAGAGGAATGGGAAAAGGGGGAGTCCGTTATTGCCGAATACGCCAGAGGGGGAGAGATGATATATACCAGATGAGTCCTCT
>DATETB010000155.1:0-4678 GCA_035283825.1 Candidatus Brocadiales bacterium
GATGTCCTCCAGGGTAATAAGCCCTGCCGTGCCGCCATACTCGTCTACCACAATGGCCATCTGCTGGTGCTCCCTGCGGAATTCTCTGAGGAGGCTCTCTATATTCTTTGACTCAGGGACAAAAAGGACGGGCTTCACCAGGTCCCTTAGTCTGGCACCTGGATTGAGGAACACGTCTTTGGCATAAACCACCCCGAGTATATTATCGCTGGTACCCTCAAAGACGGGCATCTTCTTGTAGATACGCCTCCTGGCCAATTGAGCAAATTCCCCTGCAGGACGGGAGATGTCAAAGACCGCCATATCCACCCTGGGCACCATCAAATCCCTCACCCTCATCCTGCCAAAGTCCAGCACCGCATGGATCATGCTCCTCGCCTTGGGTTCCACGGCCCCGTGTTTTTCACTCAAGGAGAGCATGACCTTTAGTTCCTCCATGGTCACATAAGGTTCGTGCCTGGGGCGCCAACCCAGTATCCAGCCCACACCATCCACTATCCACCCCAGGGGTACCCTGAAGGGCAAGAGGACCTTATCTATTACGTAAATAGGGAAGGCTATGTAATGGGCCAGGTGTTCGGGTATCTTTACTGCGATACTTTTAGGGATTACCTCCCCGAAGGTGATAACGATAAGGAGACTTGCCAACCCACTGACGGTAGCCCAGAAGGCCCCATGGGTCTCGTGCTGGAGGGCCCATTGAGACAGGCCATACGAGAGGCTGAAAAAGGCCACATTAACTACGTTGTTACCAAAGAGTAGTGTAATAAGGAGTTTCTTGGGGGAACTGACCAGTCCTGCTATGAGCCTCCCCGTACGAGTGCCTTCGGCCTCTATCCTCTTAACGTCCTCCCTGGAAAGGGAGAACAGGGCCGTCTCTGAGCCTGAAAACAGGGCCGATAGACAGAGTAAAGAACCCATTAGGAGGAAGAGCCATAACCAATCCATTGTCATATAAGTGTAGGCAGGAGTCAGGGATTAGGGGCCAGGGGGCAGGGGTAGCCGCAGGTCGTGCCTAAGGCAGATTCGCCTCAGGCGAACTTTAGCCTGCGTTATACTTCTTCCCCTATCCCTAGCCCTTAATCCCTAACCCCTAGTCCCTGCAGGGGTATTATAACAACCACGGAAACACCTTGTCAACGAGGGGTAGGTAGTGGTAGTGTCAAGAAAGAGGCTGTTGCCCAACCCCAAAAGGTGTCTCTTTGTGCAATTTTAGCTGTCGTAAGTCCTTAGCTGTCCATTGTTCTATTGTCATATTGGACGTCCCAAACCACTTCGGCAACAGCCTCATTTATTACACTACCTGGGCTAAGCTTTGGGCAAGAGTTTGGACATTGTTTTGCATCCTTGATTTTGTATCCTGAATTCTGTATCCTGAATCCTGACTACGGTGGAGAATACAGCCAGAAACAACCCATCCCTTAGTCGGGAGTGGCCCTGCCACCTCTCGGTGGTAATCCCCCTCTATAACGAGGAAGGGAGTGTTGGAGAGCTTTACCAGAGGCTCAAGAAGGTACTGGACGGCCTGGGTAAGGGGTATGAAATCCTCTTTGTTAATGACGGCAGTACGGATGGCACAGGGGAGGTACTTAAGGGGCTCTTCCAGAGGGATGGACGGGTGAAGGTCGTTGAACTGCGGACCAACTTTGGCAAGTCCCCTGCCCTTTCCGCCGGTTTTGACCATGCACGAGGGGACGTAATCCTCTCCATGGATGGGGACCTCCAGGACTGCCCCGAGGATATACCCCTCTTCCTTGAGAAGATAGACGCGGGCTACGACGTGGTCAGCGGGTGGCGACAGCAGAGGGACATACCCTTCTTCACCCGAAAACTCCCCTCCAGGGTGGCCAACTGGATGATTGCAAGGGTTACAGGGGTGGACCTCCACGATTTTGGCAACGCCTACAAGGCCTACAGGAAAGAGATAATAAAGGACGTAAAGATCTACGGCGACCACCACCGTTTCATCCCCGCCCTTGCAAAGAGTATTGGCGTCAACATAGCAGAGATACCCGTCAGGAATGATCCCAGACGCTATGGGCAATCCAAATACGGACTGGAAAGGATTTATAAGGTATTCTTTGACATTATTACCGTAAAATTCCTCATGAGCTATTCCACCCGTCCCATGCACATCCTCGGGCCTATCGGGAGCTTCTTCGGGTTGGTGGGCCTCTTTCTCGGCCTGCGGCTCGCCTATCTGAAGATATTCTACGGAGATAAGCTGGGCACCAAGGTCTCCCTCTCCATATGCGTCCTCTGCATACTCCTGGCCGTACAGATTATCACCTCCGGACTCCTGGCCGAACTACTGGTAAGAATCTACCACGAGTCCCAGGGTAAGCCCATATACGTCATCAAACAAGTCCTGGAGCACAGCCCCTCTTGAAACTGTATCTAAACCTGGCCAAACACATCCTGTATCATAACCTGGGCTGGATACCCTACCCCGCCATCTGCACCTACCTCATAACGTGGCGGTGCGAACTGAACTGCTTTATGTGCAACATACCCGGCCTCCAGGACAAGACGGAACTGGACACCCAGCAGGCAAAGTCCCTCTTTGAGCAATTCAAGGGACTGGACGTGGTGAGGATTACCGGAGGCGAGCCCTTTGTCAGGAAAGACCTGGAGGAGATAGTAGAGCATATCCTTACCCACTGTGGTACCACTACGGTGGTACTGAATACCAACGGCTACCAATCCCAGAGGATAATAGAATTTGCCCGGGGGATGGCCCATGACGGCAGGGGCACGTTGCAACCTGCCCCCACCTTCCACTACAGGGTCTCCCTGGATGGCGTGGGCGACAGGCACGACGAGATAAGGGGCGTAAAGTGGGCCTTTGAGAGGGCCAAAGAGACCCTGGAAGGGCTGGTAAGGCTGAGGAAGGGAAATGGGTTATGCATAGGGGTAAATCTTACCATCAGCAGGAAAAATATTGACCAGATAGAACCCCTCCAGGATTTCTGCCAGAGACTGGGGCTTGATTTACAGTATCAGGTGGCCAGACGTGACCGCCACCTCTACGAGAACTATCAGGAAGGGGAGAGGCAGATGGAGCTTGACCTGTTTGACTCCTTCTCCCAGGAAGAGATAGAGAGGATTGTAGAACGCCTCTCCAGGGATACCAAGAGCTTTGACTTTAAGGAAGGGCTGGTAAAGAGGTTCTTCAACGAGGGACTCAAGAACCGCCTCCTCTATGGCAAGAGGCAGCCGGATACCCCATGCGTAGCCCTGACCAGCCACATCAGAATCCTGCCCGACGGCAAGGTCCCCATCTGCATACAGAGCAACACCAGGGTGGGGGACCTGACCAAAGAGCCCCTGGAAGAACTATGGTTCGGCCAGGGGATAGAACGCTACAGGAAGATAGTCAGGGAATGCCCCGGCTGTTGGATGCCCTGCGACGTCATCCCCAGCGCTATATACACCGGCAGTCTGTTTAAGGCCCTGCTGTAAGACAATTGGGTTAGAGCATACAGTTTGAGACCTCTGAAAAAGTCGCCGCACCACTTCGTGTCATTCTGAGCGAAGCGAAGAATCTCAGAAATGTGGGGTACGTCAAGAAGCACCCTACGTATCTCCATAAAACGGGAGAAGGTCAGATGAGGTGTGATGTTTGTGGACAAAAGGGCGTGCGTATCCACCGAGTGGCCAAAACCTACGGCAAGGGCAAAAATCTGCTGGTGTAGAAAATATTCCCGTACTGTCTTGTCCGCATTGTGGGGAAAGTTACTTAACGGCAGAGACGCTTCAAGAGATAGAGCGTATAAAACTGCACCGGAAGAGCCTGGCAGTGAAACGCCCTGTGGAGGTCACCAGCTTTGCATAGCAAAGTAGAAATGTAGGGTGCGTCTTGGCGCACCCTACGTCTCTTCCTCAATCGTCATTCTGAGCGAAGCGAAGAATCTCAACAAAACTAGACCCTTCTCCGCCTCAGGCGGATCAGGGTGACATGAAAGTAACCCACATGAAAGCCTCACTAAGATTGTTTTTGCCTCTCTTCCTGGTCTTCCTTTCAGCTCAATGTCTTGGAGCCAATGAGGGAGAGTCCTTTGCCAGGGAACGGAAGAAGATGGTGGAGGAGCAGATTGTGGCCAGGGGAGTGAAAGACAGTAGTGTCCTGCGGGCCATGGAGACCGTGCCAAGACACCTCTTTGTCCCGGAGGACGTGAGGGCTTACAGTTACCTGGACACCCCACTGCCCATAGGCTCGGGACAGACCATCTCCCAACCCTATATTGTGGCCTTCATGACAGAACTACTCGCCTTGAATAAGGAGGACAAGGTGCTGGAGATAGGCACAGGCTCAGGTTACCAGGCGGCCATACTCTCACCCATTGTCAGAGAGGTCCATACAATAGAGATAAAGAGAGACCTGGCAAAGAGGGCTAGGGAGATACTGCAGAGGCTTGGCTATGACAACGTAACCGTTTACGCGGGGGACGGGTATCTGGGTCTCCCAGGCGAGGCCCCCTTTGATGCCATTATGATTACCGCCGCCACCCCTGAAATCCCCCCGGCGTTACTGGACCAACTTGGTCTCGGAGGCCGAATGGTCCTCCCCGTAGGGCAACCCTCCCGCACCCAGAACCTCACCCTCATCACCAAGAAGCCCACTGGAGAGATAAGTAAAGAGTCGCTGGCACCCGTGCTCTTCGTACCTCTGACCAGG
>DATETB010000156.1:0-9165 GCA_035283825.1 Candidatus Brocadiales bacterium
TAATCTGTTGTAATGGGTGGGGTCTTTTTCTGCCGAGTCTCCTGTATCTCTCTTTCGTAAGTTTCCAGGTTTTAGAAGGCTTCCTGGAGGGACAGGATGGGAGGGCGATGTATCTACCCATGAGCCGGTTACTTTCGCAGGAGCCGAGTCTGCCTCCTGCGTGGTACTACGAAGCCCTGCCCAACTTCAGTATTTGTACTGGATATCCACCTGCCCTTATAGGGATAACTTCCCTTCTTTTTAACCTCTCTGGTTCCACGGCAGAAGAACTAGCCGCCTTTGTGCCGGCTGTGTTTTTTATAGGCTTCCTCACGGTCCTTCTACAATGGTGTAAGGAAGAGGAAGTATCCATCGCCATCCCTGTGGGCCTGGTCCTTCTTTCGCCCTTCTTCGTAGAAAAGTTGTCCTGGTTCGGCTACGAAAGCCCTCTTGTCTTCAGCACCACACTCCTGGTCTATGCCCTGTGGAAATTCTCAAAGAACAATAACGACCAGTACCTTTTTTACGCCATGCTAGGCTCCGCCCTGGCGTTAATGTCAAAATATACGGGGTTCTGCTTCACCTTGCTGTTAATGTTTTATATACTCAGGTGGAAGGGAGTTGATAAGAAGGTATGGGGGACCTTCTTCCTTATCCACCTGGTTCCCGCCCTGTGGTACCTCAGGAACGTCTATTATTTCGGCAGTCCCGTCCCTCCTTTTCTAAATTTCCTGACCCTTGATCCTCAATTCAGAACCGGCTGGGAGGGACACTGGTTGTTAGGACATGAGGAAGCCCATGTGGCAGACCATAAAAGGCTTATAAACCTTGCCCTTAATTCTATCTCCATTCCCCTCTTGCTTCTCTGGGCTTTGATATTCCCCTTTACGGCCATTAAAAAAGAAGTAGTTTATAAAGGAGTACATACGCTTTTTTGTGTGTTCCTCTTTTTCTGGCTCACCTATAATCCCGACATGAGGTATATTATGCCCTTCTATGGAGTGGCCCTTGTACATCTCTCTAGCTTGGCTCAGGGCATACTCAAACGAAAGGTACCCACTGTCTTAGCCCTAAGCCCCCTTAACTGGGGCATTATTATATTTACCCTCTTCCTGTCAAACCTGTGCGGGCAGTACGTCTATACGAGGTACATCCACCCCGACCGCATAACACCCTCGCTGAGGGCAATGAGGTTTCTGGTAGAGGAGGAACGTGCTGGAACGGGTACCAGGGTCTTTACTGATACAGACCATATCCTGGCATGGCGGGCTGGTTGGGTGGTATTTGACCCTAGCACTCCCAAACTCGCCCCGGATTTCTTAAAGGCAAGAGGGCAAAAAGATTTTTACGGTCTGATGAGCAGGTATAGTATTCAATACATCATCAACCATCCATGGAACAGCCCCTGGGAGGAGGTCTTTACTGCATTAGAAAGAGATAGCCAACATTTCAGGGAGGTGTACAAGGATACTACTGGTGTAAGGGTCTGGAGGGTAATAAATGAATAGCCCAGGTGGTGGAACACCTGGGCTATATGGGCAAGGGGATGTAAATATAGAACCAGGGTTCTGTCCCCAGAAAGACATAGGGTTGGGTCTCCGTCTCCTGGGTAATATGGGGTATAGGGCTGGGGCTCTGCCCCCCAGCCAAGTTATATTTGCGTTCTAAAGTAGATAGACCTTATTTCCATTCTTATTTTCTGAACCATCCCCCGAGGAGCCACATCAAGAGGCTTAGTATTAGACTCAGCAGGAGGCAGCTTGCCAGGGGGAAGTAAAAGGTGAAATTTTCCCTCTTGATATAGACATCGCCGGGGAGTTTGCCTGCGAGGGGTATCTTGCCCCCCACTAGAAAGAGGACCCCCAGCAGGAGGAAGAAGATACCCAGAAAAAGGAACAGCTTTCCAAGGGGATGGAGGTCTGCCATCTAGAATTAAGAATTCAGAAGTCAGAATTCAGTTGCCAATAACCAGTCGTAGGTTGTCAGAAGACCGAGAACTCTCTACAGGAATCTACCAATGCCAATAGCTCTTTTTGGGTTTATGGAGTTTCAATATCTGAGGCTTCTGCTCAGCCGTTCCCCCCGGCCTGCCCAGGAGTCTTTCCCCTGTCTCTTTTGGAAGGAGTTTCTCGTCTTTTTCTCCCAACCAGCAGGCCTCGGGGGCCTTTATCTCTACGGCAAAGCCCTCTCCTAGGTAACTCTTTATGGTCATAGGGTCGTTTATTATCTCTGCCGTGGCACCCTGGGAGATGACCTCCCCTGCGTTGAGGATGTAGGCCCTGTCAGTGATGGAGAGGGCCTCTCTGACGTTGTGGTCGGTAAGGAGTATGCCGATGCCCATCCTCTTCAGGCCCATGACCATGGCCTGGAGTTCGCTGAGGGCTATGGGGTCAATGCCCGAGAAGGGCTCGTCCAGGAGTATCATGTTAGGGGTTGAGGCCAGGGCCCTGGCCAGCTCCAACCTCCTCTTTTCTCCTCCAGAGAGGGTATAGGCCTTCTTCCTGGCCAGATGGGTCAGCCCAAAGTCATCCAGTAACTGGGCTGACCTCCTCCTCTTATCTCTATGGTTCCCCCTTACCTCCAGGATGGCCAGGACGTTTTCCTCCACAGAAAGCCTCTGGAAGACGGAGGGCTCCTGAGAGAGATAACCCATCCCCATCCTGGCCCTCTTGTAGATGGGGAACCTGCTAATGTCTTGCCCCTGGAAGTAAATCTTGCCGTTATCCGGCCTTACCAGCCCTACTATCATGCTGAAGGCGGTACTCTTACCAGCACCGTTATGGCCTAGAAGCCCTACTACCTCCCCCTTTTCCACCTCCATGTTCAGGCCATTCAGCACCACCCGTTTACCATATATCTTGGTAAGATTTTCAACCTCTAGTAACTTCATCTTATGAGTCTTATACCACTTAGGGGCCAGAAGACAAAAAAGGCCTTGCCTACAAGGTTCTTCTCCGGGACGAATTTCCAGACCCGGCTGTCCTTGCTGTTAATACTGTTATCCCCCAGTACAAAATATTCCCCCGTCCCCATCCGCACGGGAGTAATTCCTCCCCACCGTCCGGAGAAGAGGTCAGAACTGTAGTATATGTCCCTGTATATCTCAATGTCTTCAAAAAGGCAGTTTGCCTCCCTCCCCCCCAACTTGACCCCGCTCTTTGAGATACCCCGCGTGGGTAACGTCATGTCATAATCATAAGAGAATATCTCCTGGCCGTCAAGAAAAAGCCTTACACTACCATCGGCATGGTAAAACTCTACCTGATAAGACTGCCCGGGAGATAGATAGACGTCTGCCTCTTGCAGACGCTGTCCGGAACGCTCCAGATAGCTTTTCTCTTGAGTGCCCGAGGTGGATTTGATTGCTAAGGAGACAAGAAAGAGGTCTGTGTTATCGGGAGCGGCCTTACTACCCTCGTTTGGGGCCTCGTTGGGGGTGGCCCTGCTCCCCCTCTCAATGGCACAGAAAATTGCCCCCCCTGTCTCCTGGACTATTTTTGTTGAAAAGGCCAGCTTGATGTCCCCTACTTCCTCGGTCCCCTTTACGTCGTTGTAGGCATAGCTGTCAGTAATCTTCCTGGCGAAGGAGGCAAAGGTGGCCGGGCTACTCCCAACAGCGGCAGAGTCGCCCCCGACAGGGGACTCCCGGGGCGTCTTAAGCAAGAGGCTGGTATTAGAGGTGCCTTTCGTAAACATATCTGTCTGCTTCCAGAGAAACTTCTCAAGGGTCCAGGGTGGGAACAGTTCCTCCTTTGGTGCGTGTCTGCTGTTGTAGACAGGTACCCAGAGTTCTTCCTGCACCTCTTTGGGCTTCTTGGCCACGTGGTTGTTGATGTACAGGTCCCCGCCGACTATCTGCAGTTCCTCTCCAGGCAGGCCTACGAGGCGTTTTATGTAGTTTTTGTGTTTCCTCTTAAGGCGGCTGGAGCCGCATTTCTTACACTTAAAGCCCTCCACCCACTCCTGGTCCACCATCAGGTAGCCGCAGTCCTTACAGGTAACCTCTGCGAGGGGATATTTAAAGACCACCACGTTCCACCGCTGGGGTTTGTTGAAGCCATATATAAATTTGTTTACAAAGAGCCTGTTTCCCCCATGAGAGCCATCGTTACGGATATCTATGTTGAAGAGGCAGTTAGGGCAGATGGCCGTGGTACTGTAGTGGTCTCTGGCAAAACTCCAACCGCAGTTGGGGCACACCACGTCCTTATGGACCCCCAGGAGGGTTGGTGCCATAGAACCCGTGGGGATTTTAAAGGCCTCCACTACGAAGTGTCTTATTAAGAGGGCAAGGAGGATGGAGAGGATTATCCACTGGAGGTTTTCCTTTATGGTCCCGTATTTGTCAGTGGTGGCCTTGCTAGCTCCCCCGCTTTCGGCAGGAGTCCGCCTGAGGCGGATGCCGCCCAGTGGATATCCCACCCAGGCCAGTACCCTGGAGGCTAGGGCGGCATAGGTGTTACTGGTATCTTTTTTCTTACTCATGGGGCGTCAGCACGGAAAGGAATGCCTCCTGGGGTATCTCCACGCTCCCCACGACCTTTAGCCTCTTTTTCCCCTCCTTTTGCTTCTCCAGCAGCTTCCTCTTCCTGGTAATGTCCCCACCGTAACACTTGGCAGTAACGTCCTTCCTCAAGGGTCTAATGGTCTCTCTGGCAATTATCCGGCCCCCAATGGCCGCCTGGATGACCACCTCAAAGAGGTGGCGTGGTATCTCCTCTCGGAGCTTTTTTGCAAGTCTTTTACCTTTATAATAGGCCTGGTCCTTGTGGACTATGCTGGAGAGGGCGTCTACCTTTTTGCCCCCGACCAGTATGTCCAGCTTTACCAGGTCTGCAGGGCAGTAACCCAGGAAGGTGTAGTCCATAGTCCCGTATCCCCGCGTGGCGGATTTGAGTTTGTCGTAGAAGTCAAATATCACCTCCGCCAGGGGCAGCTCATAGTTAAGGATTACCCTCTTTTCGCTCAGGTACTCAGTGCTGATGTACTTCCCCCTGCGCTCCTCGCATATCTGCATTACTGCGCCTATGTACTCACTGGGCAGGACTATCTTCATGGTCACTATTGGCTCCCTGAACTCCTCTATGTCTCCTTCCATGGGCACGTGGTCGGGGTTATCTATTTTATTTACCTCTCCTTTTTTATTCACTATCTCATAGGTAACGCTAGGGGCCGTCTGGATGAGGTTGACGTTACTCTCCCTCTCCAGCCTCTCCTGTACCACCTCCATGTGGAGGAGCCCCAGGAAGCCACAGCGGAAACCAAAACCCAGGGCCGGAGACCTCTCAGGCTCAAAGGTAAAGGAGGAGTCGTTTAGACTGAGTTTCTCAAGGGCCATCCTTAGCGGCACCAGGTCGGTATCCGCCGTAGGATAAAGCCCGCAGTACACCATAGGGAGGGGCCTCTGATAACCAGGCAAGGCTACGCCGGCCCGATTTTTATCGTGGGTGACCGTATCTCCTATCTCCACGTCATGGATGGATTTTATACTGGCCACCAGATAACCCACCTCTCCAGTGTGCAGGGTCTTTACGGGAGACATCTTTGGCTTGAAGACCCCCACCTCCGTTACCTCAAACGACATCTGGGTCTTCATCATATAAATCCTGTCCCCCGCCCTGAGTGAGCCGTCAAAGACTCGCAGATAGACGACTACGCCCCTATAATCGTCGTATATAGAGTCAAATATGAGTCCCCTCAAGGCTTCCTGGGGGTTGCCCTTGGGAGGGGGAAACCTCTCAATGATAGCCTTGAAGAGTTCATCAAGGCCCAGCCCCGACTTGGCACTGACCTTGATTACATCTCTGGGGAGCATCCCCAGGGTCTTCTCCATCTCCTCAATAACCTCCTCGGGTCTGGCCTGCTGGAGGTCTATCTTGTTCAGTACCGGGATGATTTCAAGATGTTTTTCCATGGCCAGATAGGCATTGGCAACGGTCTGGGCCTCTACTCCCTGTGCGGCGTCCACCAACAGTAGTGCCCCCTCACAGGCCGCCAGACTGCGAAAGACCTCGTAGCTGAAATCCACGTGCCCGGGGGTATCTATAAGGTTCAGCACATAGTCCTTGCCATCTTTTTTGTAGTTCATGGTCACGGCGCTGGCCTTGATGGTTATACCCCGCTCCCTCTCCAGGTCCATGTCGTCCAGTACCTGCTCCCTGAACTCCCTGGAGCTGACGGTCTGGGTACTCTCCAGGAGCCTGTCGGCCAGGGTACTCTTGCCGTGGTCAATGTGGGCGATGATGCAGAAGTTTCTAATCCTATCAGTGTCCATAGTTTATCCTTCGTTACACACAGGACATATCTAAAACATTATAGACTAACAGAAAGGGATTTTGAAGTCAATCTGCATGGGCTGAGGGTAGTGTCAAGAAGATTGTGTAAAATTAAAATTTTTAATAGGGTGTTCCTTCCACTTTTTATTCAAGTAAGAGAAGATGCCAAAGATTATCCGCTCATCCGCCTCAGGCGGAGAAGTCCATGAGGCGAAAAAGGGCCTCTAAGTCCTTTTCCAGACATTCTACGGCCTTAGGGAACGGAAAATTTACGGGCCAGGGGTTAGCCCCTGGTTCCTAATCCCTGGCTATCAGCCCCTTGACTGCTAAACCCACCGGGTTTATCATCCCACATTGCAGGCTTCTTTGATGTCAGGGACATTAATTGAAAAGGCAAGCAGGCTGATTCGGGGGGCCTCCAACATGGTTGCCCTCACCGGGGCTGGAATCAGTACCTCGGCAGGCATACCTGACTTCCGTAGCCCCGAGAGCGGGCTGTGGAATGACCCGGAAAAGATGCTCCTTTTCACCTCCCTTGGTTTTGCCCATAACCCAAGGGGTTTTTATGAACTGGGACAGCAACTCCTCCCACTCTTCATGAACGCCAGACCCACTAAGGCCCATCTGTTCCTGGCTAGGCTGGAAGAGATGGGGAGACTGAGGTGTGTCATCACCCAGAATATAGACGGTCTCCACCAGGAGGCTGGGTCTAAGAAGGTGCTGGAGGTACACGGAAGTCTCAGGGAAGGTAGATGTGTTGGGTGTGAAAAGGGATTCTTGCTGGAAGAGATGGTCAGGAAGATGGAAGGCGGCGGAATCCCCCCCTTATGTGACCACTGCAAGTCCGTTATAAGGCCCAATATTGTCCTCTTCGGAGAACCAATACCACAAGGGGTCTTTCAGGAGGCCCTGGAGGAACTCAGGCACTGTGACCTCCTCCTGGTTATAGGCTCCTCTCTGGTGGTCTACCCTGTGGCAGAGATGCCCCTTACGGCCCTTGAACACAATGCCAGACTTATCCTGTTGAACCGTTTACCTACCCAGTACGACGGCCGGGCAGATGTGGTACTGCAGATGTCCATAGAGGAGGCCGTTCAGAGGCTTCAGGAGAGTTTTAGTAGCCGCAACCTTTAGGTTGCGTATTCTACTTACGCAGGCTAAAGCCTGCGGCTACAACCTGCGATTACTGCCTATGGCCTTCCTTGACAAGCCCCAGACACACCATATAATGGGCATCCGTAGGGGCGTATTTTAATACGCCCCTACAGGCAATTACAAAGAAAATGCACAGCCTTAGCAATTATAAAAAGATAATAGACGCCTTCCCCCGTATGAAGATAGGGGTGGTGGCTGACCTTGTGGCCGATATTTATATCTACGGGCGGCCCTTCAGGCTATCCAGGGAGGCCCCTGTGATTGTGGTGAGGTATGAGGGGGAGGAGACGGTCCCCGGCGGAGGGGCCAATACGGTCAACAATATTGCAAGGCTTGGGGCCAAGGTCTTTCCCGTAGGGGTGGTGGGGGAGGATGGACCTGGCCAGCAGTTAAAGGGATATTTTGAGAAGGAAGGGGTGGAAACGGGTGGCATATTTAGCTCCAGGGAACGGGCCACTATCAGTAAGACCCGACTCCTGGCAGGAGACCTCCATGCCTCCAGACGACAGGTGGTGAGGATAGATAGGGAGACGACCTCTGCCGTTAGTCCTGCCCTGGAGGATAAGGTACTGGGATATATGGAGGAGGTAAACAGGGCGGTAAATGCCTGGGTTGTCTCTGACTACGGATATGACATAGTAACCCCCAGGGTGCTGGAGAAGGTGAAGGCCTTTGCCAGAGAGAAGCCAGTGGTGGTGGATTCCAGATATAGGATACTGGATTTTGCCGGCGTTACTATCCTTGCCCCCAACGAGCAGGAGGCAGAGGCGGCCTCTGGCGTCCCGATAAATGGAGAAGGGGGTCTCCTGAAGATAGGCAAGACCCTCATGGATAGGCTAGGCCCGGAGGCCCTCCTTATCACGAGGGGCAATCAGGGGATGATGCTATTTGAGAAGTCCGGCGGGGTAGAGGATATTCCAATTAGCGGCCAAAACGAGGTAACGGACGTAACTGGGGCTGGCGATACGGTAACTGCCCTCCTGGGGCTGGCCATCCCAACCGGTGCCAATTTCTCCCAGGCGGCAAGGCTCTCCAATTACGCCGCAGGAGTGGTAGTGATGAAGAACGGTACCGCTACCCTGAGCAGGGAAGAACTGCTGGAAGCCATACAGAAAGAAATGTCAAAATCCAAATGACAAATGAAATCCAAAGTCCAAATGCCAAAATATATGACCTTGAAGAAAGGACTGCCAAGTTTGGTGAAGATGTTATAGAGTTTGTTAAAGGTCTTGAAAGGGATGAAATTAATCGTCCTCTAATCAGTCAGGTGGTGAGGTCTGCGGCAAGTATTGGTGCAAACTACATGGAGGCAGATGGGGCAGAATCTAAGAGAGACTTTCAACACAAGATTGCAATCTGTAAGAAAGAAGCAAAAGAAACAAGGCATTGGATAAGGATGGTCGCTAAGGCAAATCCTCACAAGAACGATGGATGTCGGAAATTATGGCAAGAGGCTCATGAACTAGCGTTAATTTTTTCCTCCATCCTCTTGTCAAAGAAAAAGAAACCTGTTTAGCTTGGACTTTGATATTAATTTGTCATTTGAGCTTTGACATTGATTTGACATTTGAGCTTTGACATTTGGATTTAATCTCAATTCATGGGCAAGATAATCACTGACCACAACCAGTTAGCCGGTCTACTGGGCGAACTAAAGGCCCAGGGCAAAAGGATAGTCTTTTGTAACGGCTGTTTTGACGTATTGCATGTGGGACATATAAGATACCTCAGCGGGGCCAGGGCACTGGGGGACGTC
>DATETB010000157.1:0-3425 GCA_035283825.1 Candidatus Brocadiales bacterium
ACCAAAGGGGACAGACGCCTAAAGAAACCTACTACCGAGGAATTGAATGAACTGGAGAAAAAGGATGAATAAGCTAATCTCCCTTGCCACGGTAATGTCTTTATTCATACTCTTTTCCCACCCGGCCGGGGCTGTATGGACCAGGCTCACGGAGGAACAGACCAACCTGGCCATCGCCTACGGTAAGACCAATAAGGAGGCAGATTACCTGACCTTCTTCAAGGAATGGCGGGTAGATTTAGGCTACGGCAAGGGGGCCGCCAGGGTCATCACCCCATTCTCCAAGGTGGCCTTTGAGGCGAAAAATTCCCCCTTTGAACACGTCAAATTGACGCCCGATGACATAAATAAGCTCCTGGAAGAGCTAAAGGACAGGCTTGCCTTCGGGGTGTCACTCTACGGGGACGAGTTGGACTTTGCTAAGGACTGTCGTGCAGTCCTCAAGCACAAAGGACAGACTACAAGGCCAGTGGAAGAACGGCATGACAAGGTCGCAGAAAGTACCAAGTCCTGGCCACAGTCGCCTGCCTACAGGGCCATCTGCTACTACTATTTCGACCTCCACCATGTAGACCCAAACGGCACGGTAACCCTTGAGGTCTCTATTCTCAAAGGGAAGCCGTTAGAATTCACGTTTGACCTGTCAAAGATTAAGTAATCGTGGGTGGAGGGAAAGATAGAATTTTTGAATTTGCCCCTCCTTAATTACCATATAATGCAAACAAAAAAAGGGTAGCGGAGAGGGACATGTCTGTTATAAAGACCCACCCTCAAACGCACCCTTTAAAGAGACGGTGCCAATTTTTAAACAAAAAAGGCCGGAAGTCGGTTAATTACTCATACTACGTAGGGCATTTCATTACACTACATCGTTTAACCGGCTTCCAGCCAAATCTCTATTATGGACGTCGCTCACTCCCTTGGCTGGAAGTTAGGTCCCAGAACTTGGGTTTTTAAACCCTTTTCTCTGGTTTCTAACTTCCAGCCAAATCCTTACTAACTAACTTCCTTCCTTACTAACTAACCGCTTCCGCTCTGGGCAGATACCCGCCCCCTTCTTTCACGCACACTACCGGTAAAAGGCCGTAAGCCCTTTATGTGCTTCCCCTAGAGCTCTTTTAGGAAGAGAAATTCTTATGGAATTCCTTAGCTTGCACCTGCTTTTGGCCTTTTACCGGTTCTTGTATGTCAAAGAGCGACGCCCTTTTATTCCAAAATAATTATACCACATGATTGCCCGGTTGTCCAATAACTCAATAAAAACATATACTGGCAAAGCTCACCATCCCCATAGGGTCTGGCCACTGTCCGTACTTCATCAGCCTCCCTTTGGAGGCCCCTATCACCTTCAAGAGGGCATATATGGGGGTAAGCCCGCATATCTTCCTTTTATCCCCATCTCTCTGCACGTCTGCAAAGAACCCCTCTGCATCCACTGCCTCTATGAACCTGATGGTCGCCGTGTCCTCCTGGGCAATGGCACTCAGGCGCTCCTGGTCTGCATAGAAGGGGTCCCCAAAGCGGGGACCTACGTGACTCAAGTCGGCGCTAGCTATTACGCAGGTCTTCTTGGGATATGTGGACATCGTCTCTTTCAATGCCTCCAGGAAATCCTTTGCCTCCGTCAGGTTGTCAGGGCTTGAACCGTTTTGCATTGCCCCCTGGAAGGAGGAACAAAGGATTGGGACTATAGAAACGTCTTGCCTCCCCCCAAACAGGTATTGGAGGAAGACCGCCTGCAACTCTATGGAGTGCTCCGCCCTATGGGCAAATTCCCCCTTAATGAACCTGTCCCCTGTTGCCTCCATCAGGGCCTCTACAAAGGGCCGTTCTGTTTTAAGCACGCCCAGCGGCGTCTCAAAATCCTTCCTGGTCAGGGTAAAGGCCTCTCCCGCCGGGTGATGGGCCGTCCCAAGGAGTATAAAGACCCTTGCGCTGGAAGATTCTACTATCTCCTTGTAGGCCCAGGCAAAACAAGTTACCCCCCTGCCAAAATCAATATGGGGAATTACTGCCCCCTTCAATACGTCCCTCTCCTGCCTGCCCGGAAGACCGTTGGGCCCCCCCTCCGCAAGGAAGAACCCCTCTAATTGGGCCCTTAACGCCCCCGGGTCTCCCTCATAAGACCTCCCTGCCAGGGTAGCCTTTCTCAGGCTGGAGTTACTGAATTCTCCCCGCAGGCTCTCTACGAACGAGTTGAATCTCTCCCCCTCAAGGAGTGCATGGGCATCTAATTCCTTTACCATCCCTTCCAGGTGCTCAATAAACAATGCCGTCCTGTGTCTCCTGGTAAACTCGGTCTGGATATCCCTCAAGGAGTGATGCCCATCAAAAAGGCGTAATACGTCCAGTAGCTGATAAGGGACAAAGACCAATTTTTCTGTAATGCCTATGGGGTCTCTTATACAGAGTAACTTCTGGCCGGTTATTTCTACGGGAAAGATTTCAACAGGACGCAGTTTAGGGTATTCCATTTCTTTAGTATATCCAGGGGATGTTTCCGGTCGTAATTTAGACGTTTTTATATACTTTATAAAGGTGTATTTCAAGGGAACAACCCTTCTAGGTCATGCAAAGCCTTGACAGCATGGATGGAGTAGGTAATAATCGTCCCAATCCGCCCGCCCGAGGCGGACTTACAGCCTGAGGCGGATGAAGGAGACAGTGAAGGGGAATCTGATGACAAAAAGGTGTATCGCAGTGATAGGGAGTAGCGTGGCCACGGAGGAGGAGTCCAGGAATGCCCTGGAAGTAGGGCGGGAGATAGCCCGACGGGGCGCCGTCCTGGTCTGTGGTGGGCTGACCGGGGTTATGGAGGCCGCCGCTAAAGGGGCAAAAGAGATGGGCGGCCTTACCCTGGGTATTATCCCTGGGGAAGACCCCTCCAGTGCCAACCCTTATATAGACATAGTTATACCCTCAGGCCTCGGTGTAGCAAGGAACGTCCTCGTGGTCTCCTCGGGACAGGCCGTCATAGCCGTAGGGGGTAAATTGGGTACCCTCTCTGAGATTGCCACCGCCTTTGTCTTAAAGAGACCCGTTATAGGATTAGGCACCTGGCAGATAGAGAAGGCCCGCTCAGGGGGGAACGAGCTAATCTTCGCCAGGGATGCTACGGAGGCAGTAAAGAAGGCCCTTGAATTAAGTAGGGGTTGAATATTTTCAACCCCTACCTACAAAAAAATTTGGCCCTGCACCTTAATGATAACAGGTGCAGGGCCTGCGGGTTCTTGAACCACAGATTGTAGGGGCGACCCGCCGGGTCGCCCCCACCTAAACCTCTTAGGCTACGGCTCTTACGGAGTAATTCCCTTTGTGTCTATCCCTGAGCTCTCCCAGCTTAGACTTGTTCCAGTTGGATATACGGCTGTAATATCCTACTATACGGGTTACTCCATAGAGGGGATTCTTTACCCCCGTCTCCA
>DATETB010000158.1:0-18125 GCA_035283825.1 Candidatus Brocadiales bacterium
CTTTCTGAGCGTGGTAATCTGGGGTGGAGAACCCCTGTTGAGGGAGGACCTGGGGGAGGTACTGTCTTCGGCCAGGGAGGCGGGCCTGAAGACTACGGTCATTACCAACGGTTACAATCTACCAGAAAGGGCGGTGGAGATAGGGCCGTATCTGGATACCCTACTGGTATCCCTTGACGCCCCAAACGAATCTCATGATACCCTGCGCCGCCTGCCGGGGTGTTTTAGAAGGGCTGTAGACGGTATGAGGTCTATCAGGGCAGACTTTGCTGGGGTAAGACCTATAATTATCTCAGTAATCACAAGGGAGAACCTCCAGGAGGTGGAGGGTCTCCTGGGGTTCAGTAGTAAGGAGGGGATTCCCATTATCTTTCAGGCAATAAACCCCCGCGACTACGCCGTCTCTCCCAGGCCCATAGACCCCGGTGCAGTACCCTCTCAGGAAGGGCAGTCAAGTGTCTTTAAGCTTATCAGACATGCCAAGAATAGGGGATTCCCTGTAGTAAATTCCTATGAGTATCTAAATGCCTTCATAAAACCGTGCGAGACAAGCTCGCACGCTACATCTAACACGAATGGTCGTTACAGATGCCATTACAAGAAGCTGGTCTTCAGGGTAGACACCAACGGGGACGTCATTGATTGTACCCGTCCTGGACGGGTAATGGCTAACGTAAGGGAGAGGAGCTTGAGGGAGATAACAGGGGGTGCCGGATACAAAGATTTCATAAGGAGGGCCGAGTCATGTGCCCTTTGTGCCGATGCCGGGACGCTAGAGTCTTCCTATCTATGGGAACTCCATCCACGCCCCCTCTTTGACGCCTTGAGGTTCCTTGCCAGGGGGTAGGGACTAGGGGCAAGAATTCAGAATTCAGAAGTCAGAATTCAGTAGTAGGTGATGGACTATGGACTGAAAAGACCATAGACCATAGACTATGGACTATGGACTAAAAAAATCCACAGTCTAAAGTCCAAAGTCTATAGTCTATAGTCCACAGTCTAAAGTCTTCAGTAGTTAGTATTCTGAATTCTGACTACTGTATTCTTTATTCTTTCCCTACCCCTACCCCTAGCCCCTTGTCCCTGAACTCAAAAAGTCAACGTAGACTGCTTGACATACGTCCTGGCATTTATTATATTAGCACTTTTTGAGAAAAGTATTTCCCTTTTAAGGGTCCTTTAAAGGAGGGTAAGGCGTGCCATCCGTTCAAGAAAAAGTCATAGAGCTCGTAAGCAAACAGATGGGTATAAATGCAGGAAAGATTACCCCGCAGACGTCCTTTATCAACGACCTTGGGGCTGACTCTCTGGATGTGGTGGAACTCATCATGGAGCTTGAGGATGCCTTTGATATGAATATTCCGGATGAGGATGCGGAGAAGATCAAGACCGTAGAGGACGCCATTAAGTACATTGAGGAGCGGGCTGGGAAGTGCGAAAAGAAAGGGTAGTGATCACCGGCCTGGGAGTCGTCACCCCCCTGGGGAGCGACAAAGAAACCCTATGGTCGGCCCTCTGTCAGGGCAAGAGTGGTATAAGAGAGATAAAGAGTTTTGATACGAGTAAGCATGACGTCCACTTTGCGGGGGAGGTTCAGGGCTTTAACCCGAACCAATGGTTTGACCCCAAGCAGGTCCGCAGGTTAGACCCCTTTGTACAGTATGCAGTGGCGGCCGCCAGGATGGCCGTAAAGGATTCGGGTCTGGATTTCAGTAAAATTGATACTACACGTGCCGGGTGCATCATAGGCTCTGGCATGGGGGGTCTCCACGAACTAGAAGAGCAACACAGCACCCTCCTGGGACGGGGACCTTCCAGGGTCTCCCCTTTTATGATTACCAAGCTTATGATAAATGCCGCCCCTGCTATGGTGGCTATAGAGTACGGACTCCGCGGTCCTAATCTTGGTGTAGTAAGTGCCTGTGCTACGGGTGCCCATGCCATAGGCGAGGCCATGAGGCTCATCCAGAGGGAAGAGGCCGATGTGGTCATTGCCGGAGGCACAGAGGCCGTAATTACCCCTCTAGGCGTGGCGGCCTTCCGCAGTATGAAGGCCCTCTCCACTAGAAATAATGAACCCCAGAGGGCCTCCAGGCCGTTTGATAAGGAACGGGATGGTTTCGTACTGGCAGAGGGGGCTGGCATCGTAATCCTGGAGGAACTGGGACACGCCAGTAGTCGCGGGGCACCTATCTATGCGGAGTTACTGGGCTACGGACTCAGTGCAGATGGATGCCACATGGCTGCCCCGGAGCCTGGTGGTAGAGGTGCCGCTAATGCCATGAACATTGCCCTGGCCGATGCCAGGTGTAGCCCCGAGGCCATTAATTATATTAATGCCCATGCCACTTCTACCCCCCTGGGGGACGAGATAGAGGCCAGGGCTATCAACAGGGTCTTTAATCACTCTGCCCCCCGTGTACCTGTCAGTTCTACCAAGAGCATGATGGGCCACCTGCTGGGCGCTGCCGGCTCGGTGGAGCTGATTATCTGTGTCCTGGCCATACAGCGGGGCGTAGTGCCTCCTACTATTAATTATGAGCACCCGGACCCGGAGTGCGGCAATCTGGACTTCGTCCCCAACAATGCCAGGGAGATGGCTATAAAGGTGGCCATGAGCAATTCCTTTGGCTTCGGCGGGCATAACGTAAGCCTGGTGGCAGGGAGGTTTGAGAAGTAGCCGCAGGTCATGCCTGAGGCAGATTCGCCTCTGGCGAACTTTAGCCTGCGTAAAAACCACGCAACCTAAAGGTTGCGGCTACCCAGCTACTGTAAAAGTAATGTGCCTCTTCCAATGCCGGTCGTCCCTCTGGGGATAGTCCTTCCTGTAATGGACGCCCCTGCTCTCCTTTCTATCCTGTGTCGCCCTGATAACGAGGCCTGCTAAGAGGATCATGTTCTGGAGTTCCCAGCCCTCGGGGGCATGAAACTCTTTATCCATGACGTATTCCCACCATTGGGCCAACGTGTCCGTAGCCTCCTTAAGGTGTTTCTCGTCTCTCTCCACCCCGGCACACCTCCACATGAGGCTTTTTAAGGAGTCCCTTATATCCTCCAGGTCCAGCCTCCGCAGCCTCCTGGCCTCCATGCTTACCTCCAGGGGATAGGGCCTCACCTTACCATGCCGCCGCTTTAACGAGAGGGAGGCCTCCCTGCCTACCTTATGACCATATACCAGTCCCTCCAATAAGGAATTACTGCCCAGACGGTTGGCCCCGTGCATCCCGGTAGAGGCCGTCTCTCCACAGGCATAGAGGTGGGGGATACCTGTGCGTGTCCTGGCATCCACCCTTATACCCCCCATCATGTAGTGGGCGCTTGGCCTCACTGGAATCAATTCCTTTGAGATGTCTATATGGAAGGACTTGCAGGTGGAGCAGATATGGGGAAAGCGGGACTCCAGGAACTCCCTCGGCAGATGGGTTACGTCCAGGTACACGTGGGTATGCTCGGTGAGCTGCATCTCATGGAGTATGCTCTGACTGACCACGTCCCTGGGGGCCAGTTCAGCCATGGGGTGATACCTGGGCATGAAGCGCTCGCCCCATTTATTCCTCAAGATGGCACCTTCGCCCCGCATGGCCTCGGTAATCAGTGCCCTGGCGGCCCCGGCGATGTAAAGGGTAGTAGGATGGAACTGGACGAACTCCATGTCCTGCAGTGTGGCCCCGGCCCGGTAGGCCATTGCCGCACCGTCTCCGGTGGCCACCACAGAATTGGTAGTCTCCCTGTAGAGTTGACCACAGCCCCCCGTGGCCAGGATGGTCTCTCCGGCCCAGGCGACGAACCGCCCCTTCTGTTTGTGCCACAGGAGCGCCCCACGACAGGCCCCTTCCGCCACTAAAAGGTCTATGGCAAAGCAGTGGTCCATGGTGTCTATGTTGGTGTTACCTTCCACCGCCTCCAGGAGGGTCTCTTCTACCACCATCCCGGTGGAATCTCCCCTGCCGTGGATTACCCTGGGGCGGCTGTGTCCCCCTTCTTTGGCCAGGGCCAGTGGGCCGTCTTCAGGCGGGGGTGGCCCTTGTCCCGTGCCGTAAGGTACAGGGCTGACCGCACGGTCAAAGTTCGCCCCCAGTCCTATCAACTCTTTTATCCTGCCTGGTCCGTTGCGTATTACCTCTTTTACCACCTTTTGGTCACACAGGCCCTGTCCTGCCTCCAGGGTATCTTTTATGTGGCACCTGAAGCTATCCCCGGGGGAGAGCACTACCGCGATACCCCCCTGGGCCCGCATGGTATTGTTTTCCCCCAGCTTATTCTTAGAGACTATGAGTACCTTTGGCGGGTGTACACCTGAGGTGGATGACGTTTCGGCCGCTGAGAGGGCCGCTGAAAGCCCGGCCACCCCACTGCCAATCACCAGTACCTCGGTAAAGAGTTCGGGCAGTTGAGTGGTATCAAAGCCCATCAGGTATCTTCTGGGTAGGATTACGTCGTCCATTTTTGCGTCCTACACTACAAGATTTTAGGGTAAATATCTTTATTGTAAAGTAAATAGTTAAGCTAGGGGGTAGAAACATAGAATTGGAAATTGAAAATTTGAAATTTGTAATTTGAAATTTTAATCCCTGGCTCCTACTCCCTACCCCCTACTCCCTAAAAATGGACTTGACCTTTCTTGGATTTTCCCGTTTAATGAAAATCTCCATCTGCTCTTTCTGTATTTTCACTAAAGGAGGTTGTAAGATAGTTGCCGGTCGTCCGAAGACTCCATGCTGAAGACTGAGCAACCGCACGTTCCCTTAGATGCATAGTTTTTTAGATTTTGACCAGGCAAGAGACATTGCTAAGAAGCACGGTACGCCTGTACTCGTGCTGTCTAAACAGAAGGTCATTGAGAAGTACAGTAAACTTTCCAATGCCCTTCCAAGAGTAAGCCTGTACTATGCCCTGAAGGCCAACCCCCACGTTGAAGTGGTAAGAATACTGAACGAGGCGGGGAGCAATTTTGATATATGCTCAATAGGTGAATTTAATACGCTACAAGGGCTGCAGATTAATACCGGTAACGGCAGAGTCATCTACACCAATCCCACCAAAAAAGAGGAGGAGATAAGGTTCATATACGGGCGGGGGATTGATTTATTCGTCTTTGACAATAGCCTGGAACTCCGGAAGATAGCCCAATCTGCACCAGGGGGTAACGTCCTGTTGAGGCTTGAGGTATCTAACCCACACTGTGCGGTCAACCTTAGTTACAAATTTGGGGCTGAGGCTGGCGAGGCTGAACCACTAATCTCAGAGGCCGTATCTCTTGGTCTCAACGTAAAGGGCATCTGCTTCCACGTGGGTTCTCAGACCGCGAATCCCCAACCCTATGCGGACACGATAATGACGTGCAAAAAGATAGCTGACAGGTTGACGTCAAAAGGTATTAGACTAGACCTGTTAGATATTGGCGGTGGGTTCCCCGTATCGTATACCAGCAGTATCATGCCAATTGAAAAATTTTGTGAGCCTATAAATGAGGCGCTGGACAATTTCCCCCCGGATACCCGCATCATTGCCGAACCTGGGCGGTTTCTGGTGGGAGATGCCGTCGTCCTCATTACCAAGGTCATCGGCAAATCAAGGCGGAAGGACGTGCAGTGGTATTTCCTTGACGATGGGCTGTACAACTCGTTTTCCGGAAAGGTATACGACAACACAGATTACAATATCATCTCGGAAAAGACCAGGAACAAGGAGCAGTGCGTGGTGGCTGGTCCGACGTGCGATTCGTTTGACGTAATATCCACTAAAAAGGTCTTACCTGAACTAGAGATGGGGGATTTATTGCTGGTAACGAGCATGGGGGCGTATACCAGTTGCAGTGCCTCAGAATTCAACTGTCATAAGAGAACACCCACCGTCGTAGTGGATTGATGACACAAAAGTCGTTTGTAGCCGCAACCTTTAGGTTGCGATTACGCAAGGTAGGGGCAATTCCCGCCCAAGGCGGAGAGGACTGGCAAGATGACAGAGATAATTAGAGAAGAATCTATGGGAGACTTATGGAATCTCTGGTTCTCAGAGTTACATAAGGGGGCGGTCGGCCTTACAATTAAGATAAAGGACGTCTTGTTCAGTGGTAAATCCGACTTCCAGCGGATTGACGTGCTTGATACGGAGGAATTTGGGAAGATACTGGTACTATACGGCTCTATCATGATAACGGAGAGGGACGAGTTTATATACCACGAGATGCTTTCGCATGTCCCCTTGTTCGTCCACCCTGACCCGAAGGAGGTGCTAATAATCGGAGGCGGAGATGGGGGAACCCTCAGGGAAGTCCTGAGACACCCGGAGGTCAAAAAGGCCGTCGTGGTGGAGATTGACAAGATGGTAGTTGACGTCTGTAAGAGGTTCTTCCCGGAGGTTAGTCGTGGTTTTGATAATCCCAGGAGTGGCGTCATCTTTGAGGATGCGGCTAAATTCCTGGTTAATAACAAAAATAAATACGACCTGATTTTATGTGATTCCTCAGACCCGGTCGGCCCGGCGGAGGTCTTATTCCAGAAAAACTTCCACAAGATAATTAGTGAGTCGTTATCTCCCGATGGGATATTCGTTGCGCAGTCGGAATCCCCGATATTCCACGGCAAGACGATTGAGAAGGTATACAAAAACCTGAAAGACATCTTCCCTATCGTAAAGATGTACCTGGCCCACATACCGACTTATCCAAGCGGGACATGGAGTTTCGCATTATGCTCCAAGAAATATGACCCGTTAGCTGGTTTTCTCCAAAAAAAATACGACAGTTTAAAACTCTCTACTAAGTATTACAATAGTAAGGTCCATGCGGCGAGTTTTATGTTGCCGAATTTCGTTCGGGATTTAGTTGAATAGAAATAGAACAGGATAGGGCAGGTGCAAGTTGAAAATCCGCCATCTTTTGGGTGGGACCTGCCCCTACATCCATGACTAAATACCAAGAAATCCCCGGTGGTGTGGTAGCGCCCTCTGGCTTCCTGGCCGGGGCCTGCGCCTGTGGCATTAAACAAGGAGGCTGCGACCTGGCCCTCCTGCTATCGGACCGCCCCGCCCGTACGGCAGCCCTCTTCACTACCAACCAGATAGTGGCCGCCCCGGTAAGGTTGAGCCGGGAGACCGTCAAGAGGGGCACTATCAGGGCAGTGGTAGTAAATAGCGGTAACGCCAACGCCTGTACGGGTGCCCAGGGCCACCTCAACGCCATGGCAATGGCAGAGGCCACGGCCAGGGAACTCGGCCTCTCCCCCTCCGAAGTCCTTGTGGCCTCCACGGGCATCATAGGCCAGCCGCTCCCCATGGAAAAGATACTTGCAGGGATAAAGGAGGCCGGGAAGCAGATAGGCAGAGACGCCGGGCACGGCAGGTCATTTACCAGGGCGATTATGACCACCGATACCAGCCCCAAGGAGCTTGCGCTGAAGATAGACACAGGAGGCCGTACCGTCACCCTCGGAGGGGCGGCAAAAGGGGCAGGGATGATAGCCCCCAATATGGCTACCATGCTCGCCTTTATCACCACCGATGCCACGCTCACCAAGGGACAGGCAAAGGCATGTCTCCAGAGGGCGGTAAACCGCTCCTTCAACCAGATTACCATTGACGGACACATGAGCACCAATGATACGGTAATCCTCATGGCAAACGGGGCCAGCGGGGGGCCATGCCTTAGAGGCAGAGACCTGACCGCCTTCCAGGAGGCCCTTGGACACCTCTGCCAGGTGCTGGCCAGGGCTATTGTAAAGGACGGCGAGGGGGCCACCAAGTTCGTGAGGGTTATAGTCAAAGGGGCTAAAAAGGAAAAAGAGGCAGGGGTTATCGCCCGGGCCATTGCCAACTCTCCCCTGGTAAAGACGGCCATAAATGGGGAAGACCCCAACTGGGGCCGAATCATATCTGCGGCAGGGGCCGCGGGTATTACCCTTGACGAAAAAAGGCTCAGGCTATATATTGGCGAGTCGTTAATTTTTGAGGGAGGAACGTCTATGGCCAGCCCTATCCAAGCCCTGGTGGCGGAGCACCAGGGCTATAGCATTGGGGCTCCGCCCCCAATGCTCAAAAACATTATGCAAGGAAAAGAACTAGATTTGCGGTTGGAACTGGGACTGGGCCGGGCAGAGGCTGAGGTCTGGACCTGTGACCTCTCTGAGAAGTACGTAACCATTAACGCCAGGTATCATACTTAAGAAAGGCCTTGAGGAGGCAAGCTATGGGTAATGAATTCTACGGTCGTCATTCTGAGCGAAACGAAGAATCTCCGTACGAGACCCTTCGCCCTGCTCAGGGTGACAAATCCTTCCTCGGTAGACTCCTAATCTGTACACTACTGTTCTGCCTCTTACTTGTCCCACCGCTACCCCTCCTTGCCCAGGAGCTAAAGCTAGACGTAAAGGAACACGTGCTGAGAAACGGGTTGAAGGTATTGACCCTGGAGAGGCACAAGTCACCCACCGTCTCCCTGAGGATAGTGTACAAGGTAGGCTCAGTGAACGAACGGCCCGGCATAACCGGGGTATCCCACCTCTTTGAGCACATGATGTTCAAGGGTACGAAACTCTTTGGCACCAAGGACTGGGGCGTGGAAGAACCCTTGCTGAAGAGGGAGGACGAGCTGGTGACGGCCACAGAGGGGGAGCGGCACAAAGGGGCGTCGGCAGACCAGGGGAAGATTAAGGCCCTGGAGACCGAACTGGAGGAGGTAAGGAAGAAGTTAAAGGACGTAACGGTCAAAGACGAATTATGGTCCATATACATGAGCCATGGCGGCACGGGGTTAAATGCTTCTACCGGGGAGGATGCCACCTTTTATTACTGCGACCTCCCTACCAATAAACTGGAACTCTGGGGCCTTATTGAGTCTGACAGGATGAAGAACATGGTCTTGAGGGAGTTCTACTCGGAAAAGGACGTGGTAATGGAGGAGAGGAGGCTGAGGACTGAGACCAGCCCCTTCGGTCTGCTCCTTGAACAGCTCAGGGCGGCCACCTTTACTGCCCACCCCTACAGCTGGCCGGTAATAGGCTGGATGTCCGACATAAACGCACTTACTAAGGAAGGGACCAAGGAGTACTTCACCAGATACTATGCCCCTAACAATGCCGTACTGATAGCCGTTGGGGACTTCCAGACGCAAGAGTTCATAAAACTGGTGGAAAAATATTTTAGCGACATCCCCTCCCAACCCCCCATACCAACGGTGGAGACGGTGGAGCCGGAGCAGAGGGGCGAGAGGAGGGTATACGTAGAATATGACGCCAACCCCAACGTGGCCATAGCTTATCACAAACCTCAGGTGACCCACCCTGACCAGTATGCCCTTGAGGTAGTAGAGTCACTCCTTTCCAGTGGACGTACGGCAAGGCTATACAAGACCCTCATTGAAGAGAAGAGGATAGCCGTTATGGTCAGGTCCTATGCCGGGGCCTCCAGATACCCAGACACCTTCTATGTCTTTGTGACCCCCAGACACCCCCACACCGCCGAGGAGGTGGAGCAGGTCATATACGAAGAAATAGAAAAATTGAAGAAGGAGCCTCCTTCCCAATGGGAACTGGAAAAGATAAAGAACCAACTGGAGGCCAGCTTCATCCGCGGGCTGGATTCCAACAACGGCCTTGCAGATGAAATCGGTTACTATGAATCCATTGCCGGCTGGGAATACATAAATATCGCCCTTGAAAAGATTAAGGCCGTTACCGCTGAGGACGTCATGCGCGTGGCCAGGAAGTATTTAACCAAGACTAACCGCACCGTGGCCACGCTGGTCAAGGTGGCAAAAGAAGGGGCTAAGGAATGAGATACCGGCATCTTTTTGTCTTCGTCTTAATCTGGTCCCTGACCCAACCGCTCTACGCCCAGCACGGGCGCCCCGCAGAGGAGGCGCCTTTTGTAAAGCCTCAGTCCCCGGGGGCCCAGATAGTCTCTAAACTACACTTCAACCCCCTGGAGTTTACGCCACCAAAGGCACAACGGAAGGTACTCTCTAACAGCATGGTCTTGTACCTCCTTGAAGACCACGACCTCCCCATCGTAAACATTACGTCCACCATCAGGACCGGCGCCATCTACGAACCCGCAGAAAAGGCGGGGCTGGCCTCCCTGACGGGCCACGTCATACGCTCAGGCGGGACTACCACCCGTAGTGTAGAGAAGATTAATGAGGAGCTGGAATACATGGCCGCCTCGGTAGAGACGGCCATAGGGAGAGAGGAGGGCACTGCCGGCCTTTCTACCATGAAAAAGGACCTGGACAAGGCCCTGGAGATATTCGCCGACGTCCTCAGGAACCCTAACTTCCCTGAAGACAAGATAAAGAAGAGAAAGGAAGAGGTACTGGAAGGCATACGGAGAGAGAACGATAGCCCCGGCGGTATCGTGTTCAGGGAATTCAGGAAGCTCATCTACGAGCCTCATCCCTACGGGAGGAAGGTAGAGGGATACCCCGATACCCTGGGCAGGATAACCAGAGAGGACATGGTAGAGTTCCACAAGAGGTACTTTCACCCCAACAATATATTGATGGGTGTGGCTGGAGACTTTAATACCCAGGAGATGCTGGAGAAGTTAGAGAAACTCTTTAAGGACTGGCCCAGGGCCGAGGTCTCGTTCCCTGCCGTCCCAAACGTCAAAGAAGGATTTAATAAGTCCATAAATTACATATACAAGGACATTGACCAGTCTAACGTCGTCCTCGGCCACCTGGCCATAGAGAGGACCAACCCTGACTACTTCCCCGCCATGCTCATGAACTTCATCCTCGGAGGAGGGAGCTTCGCCTCCAGGATACCAGGAAAGGTAAGGAGCGACGAGGGCCTGGCCTACAGCGTCTACAGCGCCTTCCATACCCCAAGGGACAAGGGGTTCTTTTTCGTAAACTGCCAGACCAAGTCCGAATCCACCAGCAGGGCCATATCCCTGACCCTGGAGGAAATCCGGAAGATAAAAGAGAAGCCCGTAGAGGAGGACGAACTGGCCACTGCCAAGGATACCTTTACCAACCAATTTGTCTTCCTTTTTACCTCCAGTTCGGCCATCGCATCCCACATGGTAAACATAGAGTATCAAGGTCTCCCCCTTGACTACCTGGACACGTATGTAGCTAAGGTAAAGGCCGTCACCAGGGAAGACATATTAAGAGTGGCCAGGAAATACCTCCAGCCCGATAATGTCACCCTCCTGGTGGTAGGGAATAAAGACAAGTTTGACCGCCCCCTCAGCGAGTTTGGAGAGGTCAAGACTATTGAACTAAAGAGTATAGAGTAGGCAGTCGGGGCGAACCTGTGTGTTCGCCCACACTTCTTACTGCTTATTGTCTACTGTTTCCCTGAGCGAACAGGAGGAAAAGATGCCCCTAGCACCCACGTGCAAAGTCACGAAGACCCACTCCCTGAAGAAGGGAGACGTACTCTTCTACGAGGGTACCCCTGCCAACGAGATGTTCTACTTAGAGAGCGGGAGGCTCAGCGTAACCAAGAGGATACTGAACAGGAACATAAAGTTAGGGGAGTTACTGCAGGGGGAGTTCCTGGGAGAGGTGGCCGTAATAGGAGGCGGCACCAGGAGTGCCACAGCCCGTGCCACTGCCGACTCCACGGTGGTGGCCCTGGACAGGAAACACTGCAACCAGTGTTTTGCCAACATCCCCTCGTGCGTCCTCATAGTGATGAAGGCCCTGGCCAATAGGTTAAGGCAGGCAGATGAACTAGTTATAAAGATTGCAAGGGTCCACGAACTGATAAACGACCTGGCGGGAAAGATACAATCGCTAGAGTCTTCCCTCCTTGAGGAGGAGAAGGTTTGACGTCAGGCCGGAATTCAAAGGCTTAAGGGTTCAAGTGGTAAGGTCGCTCCTGTCAGAAAACGTAACTCCCCTTACGTGGGCACTCATTATCGCCCTTCCTCTCCTCTTTTTTTACCTCCCCTATCAGAAAGAGGGTATTGGGCGATAAACTTTAATTGCAGGTTTTGAGGTACTGTCCATTGATTACCACAACGGAAAAATTCGGGCTTTAATAACATGAGAAGGGGGTTATGGTGATGAGAAAGGCGACTATCCCTGTATGTATGATTTTTGTCATTTCTAGTATCCTCCCGATTGGTCAGGCGGTTGCTTGCACCGATTTTCAGATTGAGGCAATAGATGGGTCAATTGTTATTGGCCGTGCGATGGACTTCCATCTGGAGCTCAACTCTGCCATTACGGTTTATCAACGGGACGAAAGGTTATCCAGTAGTTCCCCAGGTGGCAAGAAGGGCTACGAGTGGACATCCAAGTACGGTTTTGTAGGCGCCAACGTATTAGGGAATAAGAGATACGTTGTGGATGGATTAAATGAGGCGGGGTTGTCGGCTGGATTTCTATGGTTACAGGAGGCAAGATATCAGACGGTGAAGGATAGTGAGGCCGCGCAGGCCCTGACTATTTTTGATGTGTGTTCTTGGCTACTCGGCAGTTTTGCAAGTACAGCGGAAGTCAAGGAGGGGATTAAAGGGGTTCGTGTGTGGGGAGAAGTTGCCCCTGAGATAAATATGGTACCCCCGCTCCACGTAGCAGTGCATGACACTTTGGGCAATAATCTTGTCATTGAATTTATAGATGGACAGGTCAAGCTCTACGACAACCCGATAGGTGTCCTCACTAACTCGCCCCCGTTTGACTGGCAGATTATGAACCTGCGAAACTATATAAACTTGACGAACCTGGAGATGAAACCGATGGATATCGCAGGTATAACTCTAAATTCTACAGGATACGGGAGCGGACTGCTTGGAATCCCTGGGAACTGAACCCCTCCCTCACGATTCGTACGTACAGTATTATTCACACACTTTGCTAATCCTACAAAGGATGCCCTTGGAGGTGTCACCCTGGCAGTACATATACTGAATACCATTGACATACCATGTGGCACCATAAAAGAAAAAGAGGGCGAATCGTTAGTAGACAATTACACGCAGTGGGCGGTAATAAAAGACCTTATAAACAAGGTCTTTTACTTCCGTGATTATAGGAACATGGGGCTTCGTGCGATTGATCTTAAGAAGATAGATTTTAAATCACAAGCCAAAGTTAAATTACTGCCCATAGCAAGCGAAGACTATGGGGTGGTGAATGTCACTGAAAGACTCTTCTAATGGACACATAAGGGCCTGGTAAGGTGCGTCAACGACGCACCCTACATGCTTATCATGTATATTATTACCTTAATACAGCCCCCAGGGCCTTGCTCAGACTTTCTATTATTAGGCCCTGTGCCCCATCGGCCTCCTCTTTCCTTAACGTGCGGTCGGGGGCACGGAAGTGGACACTGAAGGCGATGCCCTTTTTACCAGAGGGGATCTGTTTGCCACTCCTATCACGATAGAGGTCAAAGAATTCCACCTTCTCTAAAAATTTTGCCCCTGCCTCCCTTACACAGGACTCTATCTCTGCCCAGGTTACGCCCTCGTCCACCACGATGGCGATGTCCCTGTCAATCGGGGGGTAGAGGGGGAGACTCTGAAAGGTGCTGGTCATGTCTGTCTTCTCAACCAATAGGTCAAAATCTATCTCCGCAAGGCAGGGCGTGTCCCGCAGGTCGTAAGCCTTTACTATCTCCCCGCTCACCTCCCCCAGGATAGCCAGGGGTCCTCCCCCTAAGCTTGCCTTACAAGACCTCTCTCCTGTAAAGAACGGATTGGCCAGGCCCTCCCAGCAGATATCCCCCTTTGCACCCAGGGCCGACAGCAGGCCCTCCAAGAGGCCTTTCAAGGCGTAAAATGGGTCTTTACCGGCCTGCCCCTTAATTACAGTCAAGTCCTCCTCATAAAGGAGCCCAAGACACGTCTTTTCCATAGGGAGTTTCTGTCCCTCTTCGGGGAGATAGACCTTTGAGAGTTCATAGAGTCTCACCCTGGGTACGCCATGGTCCTGGTTATGCCTCTTGGCCCGTAGGAGGTTACCCAGGAGGGTCTGTCTCAGACAATCCTCTCCTGCCCGTATCGGGTTCCTTATACGAAGGGGACTCCCCCCGGGAAACAACCCTGCCCTCCCGGTCTCACTACCCTCTACGATACTATAAGTAACTGCCTCAAAGAACCCCCATCCGGCCAGCAGCCCCCTGACCCGTTCCTCCACCCGCTCCTGTCTCCCTACGGGGCTGACGTGTATGGGGAGACCTGTATTGGTGGGGATATTGTTATAGCCATAAACCCTGGCAGTCTCCTCAATGAGGTCTATCTCCTGTGCAACGTCCCCACGGAAGCTAGGCACAGCGACCTCTAAGACACCCCGTTTCCCGCCCTTTATTTCAAAACCCAGCCGGCAGAGGGTATCCCTTACCGCCTCCTCCTCCAGGTTGGTGCCGAGGATGGCGTTCAGGCGGGTTAATCGTAGGGGCACGTTGCAACGTGCCCCTGCCTTTGTCTTTACGTCTACGGAATCCTTAGCCGCCTCTCCACCGGCCAGCTCAAGGATAAGGGCCGTTGCCCGCCGGGAGGCAAGGTCCACCCCCTCTATGTCCACACCCCTCTCAAAGCGGTAACTGGACTCTGTCTTCAGGCCGAACCGCCTCGCCATCCTCCTTACGGTAGCAGGCCCGAACCTAGCCGACTCCAGGAGGACGTTGCACGTCCCCTCGTCTACCTCCGTATCTCTCCCACCCATCACCCAGGCCAGGGCCACGGGCCTTCTCTCGTCGGCAATCACGAGCACCTCAGGGTTAAGGTCCAGTTTGGCGCCATCTATGGTCACCAACCTCTCCCCCGACAGGGCCCACCTTACTATGATTTCTTTACCACCAAGTCTGTCCAGGTCAAAGGCATGTAGGGGTTGACTCCACTCCATAAGGACGTAGTTGGTAACGTCCACTACGTTGTTAATCGGTCTCAGGCCGACTGCCTCAAGCCTCTGCTGGAGCCAGGCGGGGGAGGGTCCAATCTTTACCCCGCGGATTACCCTCGCCGTATATCTGGGGCAGAGCTCTGGCTCCTCCACCGTTACCTTTACCTCTACGGCCTTTTTCCCCGCATTGTACCTCACAGGAGGGAGCTTCAGGGGGTTCCTGGTGAGGGCCGCCACCTCGCGGGCAATCCCGATTACCCCCAGACAGTCAGGGCGGTTGGAGGTAACCTCTATCTCCAGTCCGTGGTCCCCATCAGGGGTTGCCCTCATACCTGCCACCACGAAGCCGGCGCCGGTCAGTACCTCTGCCAGCCCCTCCGGCGGAAGTCTGAAGTCACAGTATTCCTTTAACCAGTTATACGTTATTTTCATGTGTCGTAGGGGCGTATTGCAATACGCCCCTACTTTAGTCTGTAGCCGCAGGCTTTAGCCTGCGTTGTTTTACTAGAATTGGGCTAGGAACCTCACGTCGTTCTCAAAGAAGAGCCTTATGTCGTCAATACCATACTTGAGCATGGCTATCCTCTCCACCCCCATACCGAAGGCGAAGCCTGTGTACTGCTCAGGGTCGTAACCCACGGCCTTGAATACGTTGGGGTGTACCATGCCCGCCCCCAGTATCTCCAGCCATCCACTGCCACCGCACACACTGCACCCCTTTCCCTTGCAGAGACTGCAGGAGATTTCTACCTCGGCACTAGGCTCGGTAAAGGGGAAGAAGGAGGGTCTGAGCCGCATCCTGGTATCAGGGCCAAAATAGGTCTTGATAAAGAGAGAAAGCACCCCCTTGAGGTGTCCAAAATTTACCCCTTCGCCTGCGGTGCTACCGCCCACCATCAGCCCTTCTATCTGGTGGAACATGAAGGAATGCCTGGCGTCCACCGTATCGGGCCTGAATACCTTACCTGGTGCAATTATCCTTATGGGGGGTTTCTGTTTCTGCATTACCCTAATCTGCACCGTGGAGGTCTGGCTCCTCAGGAGGACGTCATCAGCGATATAAAAGGTGTCAAAGTCGTCCCTTGAGGGGTGGTCAGGGGGTATGTTGAGCGCCTCAAAATTATAATACTCCAACTCCACCTCCGGCCCCGAGACCACCTGAAAGCCCATACGGCCAAAGATTTCCTTTATCTCCTGGATGGTCTGGACCAGGGGGTGGCTACGCCCACGGGGAGGTATATGACCGGGGAGGGAGACGTCCATCACAGGTGATACCTTCGTAGGAGCGTATTGTCGTGCCTTAGGCAGATTCGCCGTGGCGAACAATACGCCCCTACAAGCCTCCTCAAGACCCCTGGTGAGTTCCACCTTAATCTCATTAGCCAGCTTTCCTACTACACGCTTTTCATCTGGTGGGAGGGTGGACAGTTGGGCCATGTACTCGCTGAGGAGGCCCTTCCTGCCCAGATATTTTACCCTGAAGAGTTCCAGTTTCTTGGTGTGGAGGTTAGGGGTCTCGGTGAAACGGAGACTTTTAAGCTCCTCCAGGGCCTTCTCTCTTAGTTCTAGTAGTGCCTCTTTCATCGGTAGTCATTCTGATCCGCCTCAGGCGGAGAAGAATCTCCATGCGAGACCCTTCGCTACGCTCAGGGTGACAATTCTGCCTTAGACGGACTTGTCCTTGACATGGTTACGGGCGGGCGAATTTGACATAGCGAGATATTAGCACAGTGCGGAAAATTGTCAAGGAAGGTGGCTGGAGTCCGGTGGAAAATAGGGAGTAGCCAGTCTGTTTACTCCCTACTCCCTGGTTCCCAGGTGGCGGAGCACCTGGGCTATATCTCCCTACTCCCTACCCTCCAGTGTGTTTTGTGTTGACAGCCCTTTTGCGGAAAGACTATGATTATTGTTCAGGAGGGAATTGGTGCTAGACCTTAAGATAAAGATAGGCGGAGAGGCAGGCCAGGGGATGCAGACCATCAGTCACACCCTTGCCCACGTGTTCACAAGGGGAGGACTGCACGTGTTCAGCGTCCAGGACTACCAGTCCCGCATCCGTGGCGGGCACAACTTTTCCGAGTTAAGGATAAGGGAATCCCCTGTCTTTTCCATGCCCCGTGGTGTAAATATCCTCATCGCCCTCAACAAGGAGACCATAGACCTCCACAGGGGTGAACTCCATGAGGGGGGAGTAATTATTTATGATGGTGAAAAGATAAAGGCAGAGGCCCACCAAAACCTCTTAAGTGTCCCCCTGGACAGGTTGGCCCAAGAGGTCGGGAACAGGTTGTACGGCAATTCCGTGGCGGCAGGGGCGGCCCTGGGCCTCCTGGGTTATACCTTTGAGCCCCTGGCAGAGGTACTCAGGGACGTCTTCGGTAAGAAAGGCACCGTGGCAGAGGATAACGTCAAGGCCGCCAGGGCCGGTTATGACTTCACTACAAGGAACGGCCCCTCCCAATTCCCCTGGAAGTTTAAGCCCCTGAACGACAGGCGGCGTATGCTGATAGCTGGTAATGAGGCCCTGGCCCTGGGGGCACTTGCCGCAGGCTGTAAGTTTGTGAGCGCCTACCCCATGACCCCCGCTACGGGGATAATGACCTACCTGGCAGGGAAGGCCAGGGAGTGGGGCATAATCGTGGAGCAGGCGGAGGATGAGATAGCGGCCATTACCATGGCCATCGGCGCCTCCTTCGCAGGGGTACGGGCCATGACGGCCACCTCTGGCGGGGGTTTCTGCCTCATGGTGGAGGGGTTGGGCCTGGCGGGGATGACAGAGACGCCCATCGTGGTGGTAGAGGCCCAGAGGCCAGGGCCTGCCATTGGACTACCCACCAGGACCGAGCAGTCCGACCTTGAGTTCGTGCTCCATGCCTCCCATGGCGAATTCCCGAGGGCGGTCTTAGCCCCTGGTACCGCAGAAGAGGCCTTCTATACGATGGCCAAGGCCTTCAACCTGGCCGAGAAATACCAGACCCCGGTCATCGTTATGAGCGACCAGCACCTGGCAGATTCCTACTGGACGATAGATACCCTGGACGCGTCCCGCATTACCATTGATAGAGGCCAGCTTATACGGCCAGAGGAGACGGAGAAACTGGCGGGTTACAGGCGGCATGTTATTACACACTCTGGTATCTCCCCCAGGGCCCTACCGGGGTATCCTGGTGTAACCGTGGTTACCGATAGCGACGAGCATGATGAGGAGGGCCACCTCACGGAAGACACAGGACTCCGTACCAGTATGATGCTCAAGAGGATGAGGAAAGAGATAGGTCTGGCCCAGGAGATTTCTCCGCCCAAATTTTATGGTACGGCCAACCCTGAG
>DATETB010000159.1:0-7660 GCA_035283825.1 Candidatus Brocadiales bacterium
GACAATTCTATCCCCTTCCTCCAGCCAAAGGTAACACCCTCTGCCCTGGCCCTCCCTCCGAAGGTACTGCCCAGCCACTCCTTTATCATGCCTTTAAAGAAGACCCCGGGGCTGAAGAGCAGGACCATGGCAAATATAAAGAATAGCCCCCCGACGCTACTCCCAATAACTATCCCCAAAAGCTTCCTGGACATCATGGAGACTTCCCCCCTGCCGTGGGTGGCCCCGCCACCTTCTTTCTGGCAGTCAAACGATTGAAGACCTCCACCTCCCCATCGGCTAGCTCGTATTTCCCCCTGACGGTGTATATGACCTTCATCCAGTAGTGCGGTTCCGGGGAAAGGGGGTCTATCTCCATAGACTCCTCAAATTCCCTCTGCGACTTCTTTAGCCATCTCTTACTAACCAACACGGGAGTCCCCACCATTGACGCACCTTCCCATCTTATCCCCCTTTCTAGATAGGCCCTTCCAAGTTCAAAATGGGCGCTAAAGTCCCCAGGTCTTTCTTCTACGCCTTTTTGCAGTATCTCTATATTGGCAGGGGTGGCGCAGGAACATAGCCCCAGTATTATGGAGGCATATACCAACACCCTTCCGTAGAGTGTGACAGATTTAATCATCTGCCTCCTATCAGGCACAACATAACATCCATGACATTGGTGCGGGTGGGACCTGTGATTATATGGTCACCCAGACGGCAGAAGAAGGTATGCGAGTCGTTCCTCATCAGGAAATCCTCGGCTTCCATACCGTGCTCCCTCGCCCTCCTGCACGTAGTCCCGTCCACCACTGCACCTGCCGCCTCCGTAGGGCCATCGTTGCCATCCGTACCGCCGCTAAGTATTACAACCCCCTCCAGCCCTTCTATCTCCATAGCACTGGCCAGGGCAAATTCCTGGTTCCTGCCACCCCTGCCGTCACCCTTCAGGGTTACGGTAGTCTCACCACCTGCCAGGAGGCAGGCTGGCCCTGAACCAGAACGGTTCAGCATTGGGGGCAGAGCCCCAATGCTATAGCCCTGGCCCTGAACCAGACGGTTCAGGGCCTGCTGGGATTGGCTGTGAACCCCATGTGGTTCACAGTGCTCCGCCACCAGGGCTGGCCCAGAAGGGGGATTATCCCCCTCCCTATACTCCCTTGCCTTAGAGGAAAAGACCCTGGCCGCCTCTCTGGCCTCACCTGTAAAAGAAGAACCTAGAATGTGGGTATTATAACCTAATTCCATCGCCTTTTCCTTAGCCGCCTCCAGGGCCCTCATGTTATTGCCCAGAAGAAAGGTGTGGACGTCCTGGAAACAGACGTCCCCTCCCTTAGGGGTTTCTTCTACCTCTCCACTGACGCCCCTCTTCAAGTATTCATATACCCTTTCAGGCAACCGTTTTGCAAGCCCGTATTTGGACACTATTTCTAAAGCCCCCGTATAGGTACTGGGGTCTGGTAGCGTCGGGCCTGAGGAGACCATGTCCAGTACGTCCCCCACCACGTCTGAGACGACTAGATTGATAACCACAGCAGGATACAAGGCCCTTGCCAGCCTCCCCCCGTGGATTAGGGACAGGTGTTTCCTTACGGTATTCACCTCTTTTATTTCTGCCCCCGAGGCCAGGAGGAGCGAGGTTACGGCCTTTACCTCTTCTAAACTTATATCCCCAGGAGGGGCACACAGGAGGGCGGAGCCGCCACCTGTGACCAGGCAGAAGACCAGGTCTCTTTTTATCGGGAGTGGCCCTGCCGCTTGAACTTTTTCCGCCCCTTCTCCGCCTGAGGCGGACTCAAGGGCAGGCTTAGGCGGATTAAACCCTTGAACTTCCGTGCTACGCCCCCTGGCCCAATCCAGCAGGGTCACGGCCGCCTCCAGAGAGCATCCGTCAGGTACGGGATGGCCTGACTCCAATATCTTTATCTTTTTTAGCGGGAGGGCATGGCCTTCTTTTACTACTACAATCCCCCCCTTCAACCACTCTCCCAGTATCTCTTCCAGGGCCTGAGCCATGGGGGCAGAGGCCTTGCCGAAACCCACGGCATAGACTCCATTAAATTCTTTGAGGGTGTAAGATTTACTATCTATCTTCAGGGAGGGACCTTCCAACCGCATCCTCTCCCTTACGAGCCTGGCCGGGTCCACTGCCCTGAGGGCATGGTAAAATATCTCCAGGGCCTGTCCTCTAAGCTCACTCGTCGGCTTCGTTGGTGGCATCACGTTTCATCTCCCCAGGGCACCTAATTTAGTCTCGTGCCAAGATTCAAACCAATTACACCCATTATAATCAGTCCAAGTGAGATTATCTTTAAGATACCTGCCGATTCTCCAAACCACGAAATCCCTACTACTGCTATGAGGGCCGTACCCAGACCAGACCATACTGCATAAGCAACGCTCACATCAATCCTTTTAAGGGTGAGCGTCAATGCGCCAAGGCTGAGCCCGTACAGGATAAACACCAGTACAGATGGAAATAGTCTGGTAAAACCTTCGGACAACTTCATGGAAGTGGTCCCACCCACCTCCAGTACTATTGCTACTACCAGATAGAGCCAACTCATTGACACCTCCTTTACTGACATTTAGGTCATGTCAACTATTATAGAGTATGAGACCTCTGAAAAATGAAAAAATAATACTTTAAGTGTCATTGCGAGCGAAGCGAAGCAAGCTCATGTTTCCCCTGTACAACTACTCGGCAGATTGTTCGCCAGAGGCGAATCTGCCTTTGGCATGACTTCGGGACTACAGTCCCTCGCAATGACGGCTCCGTCCAGTACTTTTGCAGAGGTCGCAATATAGACAATGGGTAATCCAGCTCAAACAATGTATTAGCTATAGAGAGGCCGTTGCCGAACTAGACATTTAGGGTGGGGTTTTGTACAAGGTGACTGCGGAAGGGTGGCAGGGAAAATTTACCTTGTGGCAAAGGGGTAGATATAGCTGATGGGACGAAAGGGGTATCAGGAGTCCGCCTTAGGCGGATCCGAATTTATGTCTGAAGGTGGCGGAGCACCAGGGCTATAGCATTGGGGCTCTGCCCCCAATGCTGGTGGCGGAGCACTGTGAACCACATTGGGTTCACAGCCAATCCCAGCAGGCCCTGAACCGTCCCTTCGCTCCGCTCAAGGGCAGGTCTGGTTCAAGGGCCAGGGCTATAGCATTGTCCGCCGCGCCTGAGGCAGGTCTGACGACCTGAGGCGGATGCCCCCAATGCTCTTCTGGCAGGTTATTTGGCCTCAATCTACCAGGGGCCAGGGATTGGGGATTGTAGAATTGAAGAGGAGATTGGAAATTATGAATTGTAAATTTTAAATTTACAATTTCCAATTTGCAATGTTGTTTTTTTCCCTACCCCCTATCCCCTGCCCCTAGGCCTGGAGGGTAATGGGACCGCCTGTAAAGGTTCCGCCCCCTTCCATATCTGCGCGGGCCCTGACATCACCGCTGGTGAGGAGTTCCACAAAGGTGGGCTTTTCTATCTTCCCCACCATTACCGTATCGGACAGGTTGACTTCCAGCTTTGCAGGTTCTGTACATATCTCAATACCACTGATACTTACAAAGGGCATAAACCAGAGTTTCATCTTTATGTTGGGCAATTTTATCCTCAACCCTGGCAGCCCTATGGTAACCTTGCCGTTGGGCTGGAGCTTCAGTTCGGTGGGTTGTACATTAATTGCACTCTTCAGATTAAGTGTCGTAGTAGCGTCTGTGGATCCCTTTACAGGCATGGGTATCTTCTCCTCCTGGTTTATCTAACGTATTGGTTTCTCTAACATGCTAGGGCAAAAGAGACACAAAATCATTGGGCTGGTTCTGGCATCTTTAGCGTCTATTGTATTTATAACGCCTACAAAATCCATAAGATTTTGTACATAACACCCCTTTTTATACCTCAACCTTGAGGGGTCCTGTATTAACCTCTCCGGTGCCTTCCAGGGTAGCATTGGCCTTGATTTCTCCGCTGGTAGTGACCTGTAACTGCCCGCCCTTCTCCAGGCGGGTCTGTATGACGGTGTCCGTGAAGTCCATCTCCAGTTCGGCAGACTCTGTGGTTATCTCAAAGCCACCCAGGCGGAGGAGGGGCAAGATTAACAATCCGATACTTATCTCTGACAATCTTATTTTTAGACCTGGCAGGGAAACGACTATCTTACCGCGGGGGCTTAGGGAGAATTCGGTCGGCCTGAGCTCTACGGAGGTCTTCAGGTTTATAGAGGCAACAGTACCTGTCTGTCCTTTAGCGGACATAAAAAAATCCCCAGCCCTTTTTACAGTAACGTAGGGGCGATCCGCCTCATGCGGACGGGTCGCCCCTACAAAAAATTACCCAAACAGAAAAGAGGTGGGTCGTCCGCCGGAGGCGGACGACCCAAGAAAGACTACTAACTACTTCCTATGACCGTCTAGGTAAATAGTAGTATTGCCATAGATGGTCTTGTCGCTAGGCAGTATACCATCTGCCTTTATTCCAGCCTTGTCCTCTAAGGCCTTTATCCTTCTCAACTGAACTGCCCAGTCCTGATTCCTGGCCAGGTTCTGGATCATAGGTGCCCAGCCATACCACCAGGAGTAATCCTGCTGGGCATGGGCTGTACCCTTGTAACCCTTCAGGAAGTGACCGAACCACTGCTCCTCTAGCCAGAGTTCGGCAATGCTGGGCCTGCCAGGACCAGTAAGGTAGTGATGTCCTGTGCCTAAGATGGGCCCGTAGACAGGGAAGTACCCCCCTTTCGTCGATCCTTCCGTAAAGAGGGGATACAGGATGGGTCCCAATTTTTCTGGACCAAGTATGCCTGCTATCTTGTCCCCAACCCAGAATGGGTCACGGTTTTCCGGACCTGGGACCATGCACCCATCTTTGAAGAGACCGTCCAGTATAATCATAGCCGCATCGGTCTTCTGCCAGCCCAGGAGCATGTACTCGTCTAGGGTCTGGTTGAGGTAAATCGTGGCAAACCTTGGGCTATGGCACTTGGAGCAGGTCTCTATCCACTTCTGCCTCTTAGCCTTGTTATCTGGAGAATCAAGGTCTATAATCTTGTTCAGAGGCGGGGCGTTTATCCCGTACGGGGCGGCCTTGAGACTGGACTTGTACTCGTAGTTCCTCTGTTTGGGCTTATAGACGCCCATACGCCAGATGGCCTTGGAGGTAACGTTGTGGCCAAACTTCCCACCGCCCTGATACATGTGGCAGTAGGCGCAGGTTGGGCCTCTCCAATCCTTACCGGGTTTCACCTGCTCCATGGGTATGTTCATGTTCCACTCATGACTAGTGGCATGATAGGTTACACCCATGGCGGACTCTGTAAAGGTCTCATAGTCCGGGTGGTCGTAGCCCATGTGGCACTTTCCACAGGTCTCGGGCTGTCTGGCCTCTTTGGCGTCAAAGAGGTGTCTCATGTGACAGCCGTCGCACCTCTGCATCTCAGGATGGCAGATGTCGCAACCAATCGCGGCCACGCCCTCTCCCCTCCTGTAGGCCTCAATATACCAGGGGGGCACAACCTCAGATTCCCAAGATGCATAGTGGCTGGGTCTGCCGTCCTTCTTCTCGGAGACGAACTCCTCGGACTCCTTTTTGTGGCAGTGGCCGCATGCGTTGTCTATGTAGGGCATCTGGAGCGTGTCATGGCTTGAGCCATGGCACTCTGCACAGCCAACCTTGGTGATGGACCTGCCCAGGACCTTCTCTATCTCTGCCGTCTTCTGTGCACGATAGGGCGTATTCCTGGGATTGGCATGTGAAGAATCCTCCCACTGATGTACCCAACCAGGGGTTACTTCCAGGTGACACTCCTCGCACTGGTCGGGTTTGAACTTCTTCATCAGGTCTGCAAAACCAGACATGTCAGGCCTGATGTAGTGCCTGGTGGGGGCTATGTACATGTGCATGGGTATGGGTTTGTAAAGGTCACGATATGGCCCATCACCCTTCTCCAGGCCCACGAAGTCCTCCCAGGCCGCCTTTGCCCCCTTAGCCGCCTTGACCTTTGGGTCATCCGCAGGGAGGTTAGGGTCAGGGGCAGGGAACATCATGTGGAGCTTTGGCAGGTCAGCGGCCACTGCGGCCGCTACTACCAATGGGGCTGCTGGCGCATCCGCTGCCTGGACCAGGCAGGGCGCAGCTCCTAACATCACTATTACTCCCACTACTAATACTACCGGTAGACTCCATTGTTTCATATTTTTCCCCTTTCTAGAGTTATCCGTCTAGAAATTCCTTACCGGTGATTAAAATCCGCCCGTGCCTCAGGCAAATTTGCCTTCGGCGCACTTCGACGGGTACGCATCCAATGGTACTGTTTCATCACCTCCCCTCCTCTAATTACCCTCTAACCTTTAGTGCCTATCTCTGCTTTAGTCCTATGTACTTCAGGGATAAGGGTTCCTTTCTCCACCTCCTGGGGTCTAAGCCCCTCTCCGGTGGCCTTCTGGTCCCCTTTTTCTTCGTGGGAGAAACTGATTAGTGTAAATACATCCGGGACAGACGCTTCTTCTGCAAGATTCAATTCCTCTTCCGCTTCTCCGCCCATAGGGGCTACCCGGCGGGTCTCCCCTCCATCGTGTGGTAATGGGGTGGACAGTTCTCTTTTCTCTACAGCCAGGAGCTTGGGCAACCGCATCTCATGATTCCTGGGGATGTGGCAGTTGCCGCAGACCTTGAAGCTGAAGGTCTCCCTGGTCAGGGTGGCCGCCTCCGCCAGCTTCCCGGTGTTCATGAACTGTGAGTACACCTCCCCTGGACCATGGCAGGCCTCGCAGGTTACGTTCTCTTCGTTGTATTCTCCGGTCTTCTCGTTATACCCCGTGGTATGACACTTGTAACACTGTTTGCGGTAGTTCTCGTCCCCTTCCATAAAATCCTTTGCATTTTTTACCTTCTCAAACGTCTTAAACTTGCTCCCTGCCCAGAAATCTACGTGATAGGCGGTGAGTTTCTTGTGGCACTTGATGCAGGTAGTGCTCCCCACGTAAATCTGGGGTTCTCCTGTAACGTTGAAGTTCCTGAAATCGCTGGCATCTACTCCTTCCCGGATCTCCAGTCCAGCCAGGTTCTTCCAGAACTTCACGGCGTCCTCTGGATGGACGAGCCTGTTATACATGTCGGACTTCTTCTTGAGTATATGCTCATGGGCTGAGGCCTTCTTGAGGGCACGCCCATTACCCTCATGGCAGACCGTACATCCATAAATGTCAAAGGCGAATATCTCTGCCGTGTAAGGGTGCTGTTTAATGAGCTTATCCTCGTTTATGTGGCAGGTCATGCACCTGTCTACCCTCACGCCACTTGTCCCTTTCTTCCAGCTTCCCTCCCCCTTAAGGATTATCTGTTTGACCTGATATCTGGGTTTTTTGAGGTACTCCAGGCTATTCCTGGCCAGGGCTGCCTTTTTGGGGTCACCCCACTGGGGGTCTTCCAGTACCTTTAGCTCGGCCTCCATGTCTGCCTTCATCTGGGCGTACTCTTGCTTCTGGCACACCTTCCACTCCACCTTCCAGGTCTCTCTGACGACCCATAGCAGACTTACGGCCACCAGGCCGCAGGAGAATATCAGAAAAGGTATCAGCCACTTTATAGAAAGATTGATAGGAAACATTTTTAGTCTCTTATATGTTGAACCATGGTGTTACAAGGATATATTTCACACTAAATGCGCTTCTCAGAAAT
>DATETB010000160.1:0-2302 GCA_035283825.1 Candidatus Brocadiales bacterium
TAATCCTTGGGCTTGTTGAGGAGGTAATAGACCTTCGGCTCCACTTTTACTGCTACGCCTTTACAGCATATCTTTTGACGTTGCGGGTCCACCTGGCACCCCATCTCGGTAACTACGTCGCCATCCACTGTAACATAGCCCTTGGCAATGAGTCCCTCACACTCCCGGCGGGAGCCTAATCCTGTCTCAGCTAATATTTTTTGAAGTCGTATCATAGCCACTGGCTCGTTAGAGACGTCCTCACTATCTTACATCTATCCTCTGGTTGGATACAATAACCTTTCAGGACGGCCGGGATAAGTACGTTGTCGCCGGCATGGGCCTCAAGCCTCTCTCCCTTTCCATAATATATATCGCCACTGCCTTTTATAAAAGTGAGGACGTGGCAATCGGACCTGACCACCTCGTACGCCCCTTCCAGACAGAGGCACTCCATAATAAACTCTTTGCACTCCAGTAGCAACTCAATGACGTCCCCATCTGATTCAGCCGTGGATAGGGTTGAGGACCTGTCCCTGGAGGCTTCTGGACATGGGCGGTTGACTGTTGGCCTGCCACTGAGTGTCTTCATCACCTCCAGGGCCTTCTCCAGGTGCAATGGGCGGTTACTGTCCCAGTCATAGACCCTGTAGGTGAGGTCCGAGTTCTGCTGTACCTCAAGTAATAATAGACCGCCTCCTGCGGCATGGAGGGTACCAGGGGGGATGAAGATGGTATCCCCTGCTCTTACGGAAAGGAAGTTTAGACAAGATTCTATCCCTCGTTGGTCTCCCCGCCTGAGACGTTCCTCAAAGGATTCCAGGGAAACGCCTGCCCTGAGTCCATACACTATCCATGAACCCGATTCAGCCTGAACGACATACCAGGCCTCCGTCTTCCCGCCACCCTCCTCCCCGGCCCTCCTTGCATAGGTATCATCGGGGTGTACCTGGAGGGAGAGCCTGTCAGTAACGTCAAGAAACTTTACCAACAAAGGGAACCTGGTTGGGGGTGGCTCTACCGCCTCATCTCCGCCTACACCAAGCAGTTCAGCAGGCCGCCGTTCCATCAGTTCATGGAGAGTCGTCCCACGGCAAGGGCCGTTAGTGACCAGACTGTTATCATGTCCTCTGTCTACTATCTCCCAGGACTCTCCGATTTTCTTCCCCTGGGGTGTATCTTTGCCAAATATCTTCCGCAAGCGGTCTCCCCCCCATGGTGCCTCCTTAAAGACACCATTAAACTTTAAGGGGTAAACGGGGGCAGGAACCTTACCCTCTATTGCCTGCGGTGTTACTCCTGCGGCCTTGCTCTTATCCATTTTTTTGATTTTGACGCCCTGGGACAGGGCCACCTCCCGCCGAAGGCGAGTTTGTCCGTTGTGCCTGAAGCCAACTACCTGATGGTAGCTCCGGGGCTTGTATCTTTTTCCGTAGTAAGGACTACTATCCTCTCCCCGTCCTGGGCCGCAAGGAGCATCCCCTGACTCTCTATCCCCCGCAGGGTGGCAGGGGCAAGGTTATTTACGATGACGACCTTTTTACCCAGGAGTTCATGCGGGGCGTAGTGCCCTCTAAGCCCGGCCACAAGCTGCTTCTCCACACCCCCTCCTGTGTCAACCTTCAGGACGAAGAGCCTGTCTGCTTTAGGGTGTTCCTCCACAGACTTCACCACTGCTACCAGCAACTCCACCTTCTGAAAATCCTGAATAGTTATCATGGGACATAACAATTTTAGCAGAAGGATTTGCCCGTTAGCAAGAGAAAAGACCGTTGGGGTTGTATTGTTCATAGGGAGGCTGTTGCCGAGCCAAGAAAACCTCCTCAGCACTCCCTCCCCTCAAGCCCGCCAGAGGCGGGTCTGCCTCAGGCACGAGGAGGGGGAGGGAATTGGGGATGTCCACGAAGCACTTTAGCACACAAAGGGTAGAGGCAGGTCTCCTGACCTGCCTTGCAGTCAGATATAGTGGCAGGCCTCCGTGCCTGCCAAAGTAGCCAGTGGCCGCAGGCTTTAGCCTGCGATTAGTCTTGTAGGGTGCGTCTGGACGCACCCTACGTAACTCTCCTCATTCCTTTTAAGAGGAAGGAGGTGGCCTTACTTGTTGTTGATCATTGCTTTTTATCTCTTTTGGAGGTGAAGTGTGTGCTGGTATGGTAGCCTGCTGAGGCTTTAGCTCCACATTAATATTCTCAGGAACCAGCTTTCTATCCGCCCCTTTATGTGCATCAACCGCCCACCCTATAAGTCCTCCGGCAAGTATATTGCCAGCAACTGCCCCGCTTAGCTGATTGCTCAGTGTGGCACTACCAGACTCATACCCTTC
>DATETB010000161.1:0-6052 GCA_035283825.1 Candidatus Brocadiales bacterium
GAGTACGAACGTCTTGTAAGAGTAGTTTTAACGCCCGCCGTCTTTGAACAGGAGGGGGTAAGCCGGCAGATTACGGAGGAGGTGGTGCGCTGTCTGTGGTACGGCAGGCACTTCCTTCAAGGGAGGCTTCATACCGAGGACGGTTCCCGTCTGGAGGTCCTTTCCCCCGGGCGGTGGAACAAGGGGGGCGGGCCAGACCACGTAAATGCGGAGATACTGCTGGAGGGCAGGGGGCACCGGAAGGGGGACGTAGAGGTACACCTACTGTCCTCTGATTGGCGACGACACGGGCACGACAAGCAAGAGGGGTACACCAGGGTATGCCTCCACGTAGTCTTCTGGAACGATGAGGGAGGGGGCTTTGTCAAAGACCTCCACGGTAGGGATATACCCCAGCTAGCGCTTTCCAGACATATCAGCCTCCCGGTGGAAGAACTGCCGGGGCTGATAGACGGACTAGGGGAGCCTACGACACCCCGCCCCCTCCCAGGGCCATGCCAGGAATTGCTCCAGCAACGAGTCAAGTACGAGCACTGGCTCGGCCATCTACTTGAGCAGGCAGGGGACCAGCGGGTAATTGCCAGGGTACAAAGGATGGCGGGGCGCCTTGAGGGGCAGTCTTTTGAAGAGCTCCTGTACCGTGGCCTTATGGAGGCCATGGGGTACAAGAACAATGTGGTGGGCTTTTCCCTCCTTGCAAGCCGCGTCGGTCTGGGAGACCTCCGCCGTTTGGTGCCGGTGGATGCGGATGAAAGGGAGACCGCCTCCTGGATACAGGCCCTTCTCCTGGGGGCGTCGGGGATACTGCAGGAGTGGGCTAATAAGGATTTTCAGGATAAGGAGAGCAAAAGGTATTTTGCCTCCGTTTGTGGACTGTGGAAGGGGCTTCAAGGGAAGTGGTCAGGAGAGAGGCTCTCCCCCGAGGTATGGCGATGGGAAGGTACCCGTCCATTTAATTCCCCTCCCCGGAGGCTGGCCGCCATGAGCACCCTATTGGCAAGGGGCCTCAAAAAGGGCCTGTTCGGGGAATTTTTATCCCCACTGGAGGAGGCAAAAGGCAGAGATAAAGGGGACATGCGAGTGGTAATAAAGAAACTGGAGACCATCTTCCTCAGTCTGGAAGACCCCTTTTGGTCTCATCATCTGGTCCTCGGCGGGGGCAGGCGCAAGACCCCAGCCAGGCTGGTGGGGCAGGAGCGGACGGCCATCCTGTTGATAAACGTCATTATTCCACTCCTGCTCCTCTACGCCAGGCGACATGAGGATAAGGAGACGGAAGGGGTACTCCATGAGATATACAGCCATTACCCCAGGTTACAGCCCGACAGCATCGTAAGGTTTATGACCGAGCGGATAGTCCCCGAAAAGTCCGCAAAGATTGTTAACTCTGCCCGCCGACAACAGGGCCTCCACCAGCTATACCGGGACTTCTGCCAGAGGGGGGATGTGAGGTGTGATAGGTGTGGGTTTTATTTGACGTTGGGAGGTGGGCAACCGGGTCTTTTTTGTTGAAGGTACGGAAGGCGACCAAATTTGGGATTTAGGTATTGGTTCACTACAAGGTTAAGTTGTATGCCTGGCTGATAAGCGACATGGCGTACTCATAATCTTCAGGACCTATACCTGGGGCGAGATGAAAACGGCTGTTACCAGTTGCCCAGTGGCCCACCGTAGAGCAATCTGCAACGACCCCTTTTGGGTCGTTAACTTCTTCTGTGTTGATGTCTATATAGACTTTGAGGCCCTTCGCTTGAACTACAATCTCACAGAAGTTTTTGTTGTTCTTATGGGCGATATATTGTTTACTAATACTCTCGTGGACGTTCCCCTCCTGGCTCAAGGCCATAATGGATTCCTGCACCATGTCAAATAGCCCTCTTACCTCATCGGGCCTTCCGTCTAGGTGGTGCAAAAGCTCATAGTGTTTTTGTCTCGAGGCTTTTCTTGCCTTTTTGGGTTCTTCTAAAATAGTAGCGGTTGAAGGTGTGTAAAGGTCTTCAATATAGAGAAGACCATTCTCATAGAAACGGTAGGCCTTTAGCTCTACATTCTGGGCTATCTTGGTGACAGCATGTGTATCATACTTGCTAAAGGATTCAGCAATAAGGACAAGACGGAGGCTTGACCAATTTATCTCAATTTCTTTTCCCAAGACGTCTTGAGTAGCTACCAGAAAGTCGCCTTTGTGGTCTGAAAGCCAATCCAGGTAGAAAAGGCCTTGAGTAACGATGTTCTGGCTCTCTTTTTTTTGTATTCTATGATAACGGGGCAGTTGTTTTCATCTAGCCCCAGGGTGTCAATCCTGCCACCGTGCTTTTGACCAGTTGAGTATTCGCTTGCGATGAAACGAATATTAAAGAACGGTTCCAAGTTCTTTTCACAAAGAGTCTGAATATCCCTCTCCTTAGAGAAGGTTGTCTTGCGGATTTGAACAGCCTTTCGGCTCTTGTCCAACCTGAAAAGGGGCACAGGCTAGACCTCCGTTGTTTTCAAGAGTTTCACTGATACATCGCCAGCAGTCGCATGACGGCGTTCCTGGTGGCAAAAAATAGCAGTGCCAGGAGGAAGGTCATCCAAAATACACCGTCTGAGCCACAGCGATTACTTACCTATTGCAACCTTCAAATTTTCCACCAGCACTTCTGGTTTCTCTTTAAGTCCTATGTGTTCGCTGGCCGCCAGAATCTCAATGCCGTGTACCTCACCGTCAGGCCCGTAGTCAATCGCCATGTCAGGGCCAATGCGGACTGTATGGTCCACGCCATGCCCTTTAAGCGTGATGTAAAGGGCATCTGCTTCGGGGGCGTATTTGATTTTCACGACCTTTCATATCCTCTGATGTTGTGTAGGGACAGGTTTTAAACCTACCCCCTACTGATACATCGCCAGCAATCTCATCACGTCATTTCTAGTGGCGAAGAGGAGGAGGGCGAGGAGGAGGGCCATGCCGACGTATTGGGCAAAGGCCATGGTCCGCTCGCTGAGGGGGGAGCCCTTTAGCTTCTCTATGCCCAGGAAGAGGAGATGTCCGCCGTCCAGCATGGGGATGGGTAGGGCGTTCAGGATAGCCAACTGGAGGCTGAGGATGCCGATAAAGTAGAGCAGCTTCCCCATGCCCAACTTGGCCGATTCATAGGTGGCCTGGGCAATCATGATGATGCCTCCCACCGTCTCGCTGGAGACCTGCCGGGTGAAGAGGGCCTTCATGGAGAGGTATATCCTCTGGGTCATGATAATGGCCTTATAGGTCCCCGCCTCACATGCTCCAATGAAACCATATTGTCTCTCTACGGATTTCTCTTTTAGTCTTATCCCTAGCCTCCCCACGGCCCCCTCTGTGTCCTTCCTGGGGCGGAACCTGGCGGTGAAGGTCTCCCCGTTTTTGTCACCGGCGGTACCACTGCCCCTGCGCCACTGGACTTCCATTTCTTTCCCTTCGCAGGTGGCGATAATCCTCAGGAGGTCTTCCCACCTCTTCAGGCCTTCTCCGCGGAGGGAGAGGAGTTCATCCCCCGGCCTGATGCCAAGCTCCTGGGCCGGGAAGCACTCTACTACGTGGTCAACCCTTAGCCCCATGGCAGGGACGACCCCCTCAAGGAGGTTCCTGGCGTCCCCAGGCACGTCCAGAGAGAGGATTTCCGTCCCCCGTTTCAGGGTCAGGTTCGGGGTCTTTCCTCCTGGGGTGGGCAGTTCGCTTGTGGCAGATTTCAGAGTGGCCCAGCCAGAGACCTCTTTTCCGTTGACCTTAAGTAGTACGTCTCCTTTTTTAAGCCCTGCCTTTGCCGCCAGGCTTTCTTGCTGGAGGGACTGTATTTTTGTTGAGGCGCAGGAGACCCCGAGCATCCACCGGGGCGTGCTGAGGGGGGTTACCCTGACCTCCTGTTTTTCCCCCTGTCTGAGTACGGTCAGGGTTAACTCTTTGCCAGGGTTGTTCGCCTCTATTTCCCTGATTTTTTCCCCGGCCGCTATGCCCTCCCCATTGATGGCGATAATCTCGTCGCCGGCCTTCAGACCCGCCTCCTTAGAGGGAGAGCCATCGGGGAACTGGAGTATGTGGCCTATCTCTCTGCTGAGGGCTGGGCTTATGCCTATGCGTTGCATCCCCTGGGCCTCGTCATATCTAGGTGAGACCGTAAAGCCCAGGGACTGGTTATCCCGTTCCACAAGGAGGGAGATTTTTGCCGCAGGACTGCCCAGGGCTATGGTGGTGAAGATGTCCTCAAAGTCTGGGTTACGCTTCCCGTTAAGCTGAACGATTTTGTCTCCGGGTTTTAGACCCGCCTCCCAGGCAGGCCAGCCGGTAGAGACCTCCCCAATCTCTGAGGTGATGAAGGGGACGCCTATCTGGAAGGCAATGACGAACGCAACGAAGGCCAGCAGGGCGTTAAGCCCCACACCGGCCAGCAGTACCAGCGCCCTCTGGCGGGCAGGCTTAGCCATAAAATCCCCGGGTGCTAGGGGGATCTCCTTTTCCGGGTGTTCGCCGGCCAGTTTTACGTAGCCTCCGAGCGGGATGGCGGAGAGCCGGTAGTCGGTCTCCCCCCATACCCTGCTCCAGAGGGCTGGCCCAAAGCCCATGGAGAAGACGTGTACCTTTACCCCAATCCACTTGGCGGCCAGGAAGTGGCCCAGCTCGTGGACAAAGATGAGGGTGCCTATGCCCAGGATTACCAGTAGTATATTTGTAGACGTCTCAGTCATCGTAGTTAAAATTCAGGGTACAGGATTCAGGATACAAGATATTCTGCGTCCTGACTACTGAATTTTGTATCCTTTCTTCTCATTTTGGAAGGTTTTTCCTCGCCTCTTCCCTGGCCCACTGGTCGGCCGCAAGGATTTCCCCCAGGGAGGTGTGTTTACAATTTTTGTGGCGGTCCATGGCGCCCTCTGTTATTGGTACAATATCCGTGAGTTTGATCCGTCTGTCCAGGAAGGCCTCCACCGCCACCTCATTGGCGGCGTTGAGTACGGCCGGGATAGTCCCTCCCTCAGAGACTGCCCTGTAACCCAGGCGCAGGGCGGGGAACCTTTCCATGTCTGGTTTAAAGAAGGTAAGCCCGCCGAGTTTGGGCAGGGAGAGCGGTTCTACGGGGGCGGGCCTCCTCTGGGGGTAAGTGAGGGCATACTGGATGGGGAGTTTCATGTCCGGCAGGCCCATCTGGGCTATTACTGAACCGTCCTGGAATTCTACCATGGAGTGGATTATGGATTGGGGGTGGATTACCACGTCTATTTGTTGGGCCTCCAGCCCGAAGAGCCATTTGGCCTCTATTATCTCCAGGGCCTTGTTTATCAAGGTGGCGGAGTCAATGGTTATCTTTTTCCCCATCTGCCACGTTGGGTGCTTGAGGGCCTGTTCAGGGGTGACGTCCCGGAGTGCCTCTCTTGGATACTCACGGAAGGGCCCGCCTGAGGCAGTGAGGATTACCTTTCTTAATTCACTCCGCTGGCCGGCCAGGAGGGATTGAAAGATGGCGGAGTGTTCACTGTCCACGGGGAGCAGTTTTACGCCCATCTTACTGGCCAGGCTTGTCACAATTTCGCCGGCCACTACCAGGGCCTCCTTGTTGGCCAGGGCGAGAGATTTCTTTTGTCTTATGGCGGCCAGGGTAGCGGGGAGGGCGGCCGCTCCGACTATGGCAGACAGTACGAAGTCTACGTCCTCCCCAGAGGCCAATTCCTCCAGAGAGTCTTCCCCCGCAAGTATTTCTACTGAGTTCGTTGAGATTTTTTTCTTCAGGAGGCGGTAGGATTCTTTATCCACGATGGCCACCCTGCTGGGGTGGAAAGCCGCCACCTGTTGGGCAAGCAGTTCCCAGTTCTGGTGGGTGGAGAGGGCAGTGACCCGGTAGTCCCCGCCCAGGGAGCGGACTACCTCCAGGGCGTTCCTCCCGATAGAGCCTGTAGAGCCAAGGATGGCTATCCTTTTGGTGCCGACGGTTCCTTCGCTCATGACATACTCTCTATCTCGTGGAGGAGCTGGCTCACCATCTCTGATTCCGGAATCTTCCTGACCCGCTCGCCCTTCTTGAAGAGGAGTCCGAAGCCGTGG
>DATETB010000162.1:0-4333 GCA_035283825.1 Candidatus Brocadiales bacterium
CACAAGATTTCCAATCCCGCTCAGGAAGCCCCCCAGCCCCAGGTCCATGTTGAAGCCCTCGGGTGCCTTGTGCCCTTTCTTAGCCCCTTTCTTTTCCACCATGATACTCTCCTCGGGAGTTATTCCTCCTCTGTGTCATTAAATAGCTTTATGCCGTACTGCTTGATTTTGTAATGCATGGTACTGTAGTCAATCCTCAGTAATCTGGCCGCTTCGCTCTTGTTGCCCCTGGTCCTCCTCAAGGTCTCCAGGATGGTCTTCCTCTCCACCTCCTCTACTGCCCTCCTTACTATGCCCTTGAGGGGGGAACCATCCTTAGTAAGTCTTTCTATCCCATGGGGGGTATTAGGGTGCCAGGATTCGTTCCTGGGGAGGAGGAGGTGTTTGGGTTCTATAAGGTCGCTGGTCAGCAGGACTGCCCTGCGGACTACGTTTTTCAGCTCCCTTATATTGCCAGGCCAGGGGTATGAGAGGAGGTGTTCCATGGCCTCCTCTGTGAACCCCTTCACCTGCTTATTCAACTCTTTATTGGTCAATTCCAGGAAGTACTGGGAGAGCATTAGGATGTCGTCCTTTCTCTCCCTCAGGGGCGGTATCTCTATGGTAAACTCGTTGAGGCGGTGGTAGAGGTCTCTGCGGAATCTGTTCTGGGTGAGCAGGTCTTCCAGCCTCTCGTTGCCAGCTACTATTACCCGTGTGTCTATCTTGATATCCCGTTTTCCTCCCACCCGATGTATGCACTTTTCTTGCAGGACTCTCAGGAGTTTATTTTGCATCAGGAGGGGGAGGTTGCCTATCTCGTCCAGGAAGATGGTGCCCTTATTGGCCAGTTCAAACTGGCCCTCTTTGGTGCTGTAGGCGCCCGTAAAGGCCCCTTTTTCATGGCCAAATAGTTCACTCTCCAGGAGCGGTTCCGGGATGGAGCCGCAATCTACCACTATAAAATTTTTATCCTTCCTGGGGCTGAGGTTATGGATGGCCCTGGCCACCAATTCCTTACCTGAACCTGTCTCCCCATAGAGGACTACGGTAAAGCCGGTGTTAGCCACGCATCTTATCTGCCCGAAGACCTTTTTAATGGCGTCGCTGGAGCCTATGAGTTCGGAGAGGGTGACCCTTTCTCCCAGTTGGGATTTGAGGATGTCTAGCTCCTCCTGCCGCTCCCGCTCCTTTAGTACCTTCTGTACCCGGAGGAGTACCTCCTGGTTGTCAAAGGGTTTGGTCAGGTAATCGTGGGCCCCAAGCCTCATAGCCTCTACGGCGCCCTGTATTTCCCCAAAGGCCGTGAGGATTATGACAGGTACACCCCATTGCCTCTCTTTTATCTCTTTTAGCAACTCTATACCGTCCATCTCAGGCATCTTTATGTCCAGGAGGATGGCCTCCGGCCGGGTCTTTTCTATCTTTTCCAGGGCCTCCCTGCCGTTACTGGCGGAAATGGGTTGATAGCCCCCCTCCTCCAGTACCTTACTGAGGACCCAGTGGATGTCTGGCACGTCGTCTACGATTAAGACCTTCTTTCCCACACTCATGACTTTCTTGTACCTTCTTTTGCCTTACCACCCATGAACAAGTAGACAGTAGTTGTTGTTCGCAGGCTAAAGCCTGCGGCTACCTACTTTCTTTTGCCCGACCACCCGAGACGGATTGCGAATTGTGTAGCCGCAACCTTCAGGTTGCGTGACTCACGCAGGCTAAAGTTCGCCAGAGGCGAATCTGCCTCAGGCATGACCTGCGGCTACCTCTTTAAACCTTCGAACCCTTGAACGCTTAAACCTTTTTTTCTTGTCCCAGGTGGTCAAGGAATAGTTCTACCTGTATGTCTTTGGGCAACCTGGTATTGACCTTGTGGAGCATACCTATAAAGAGGATGCCTGTCTCTCCAGGCTTCAGGGTCTCATCTATCCTCCGGGCTATGAAGTTGTCCCTCTTCTCCAGACGTTCCATTACTCCCTTCTTGTACTCCTCCGGGCTACTCCTCTCCCCCCTGGCCTCCTTTGAGATTATAGTAAGCTCTTCCTTAAGGAGTTGGGGGTCTTCTGTGCCTACCAACTCTGCCCCCTGCTGTGCCAGTCTCAGGAGGATTTGGTGGTTTCGGCTCCCCTTTTTAGCAAGGTCTCCGACCAGTTCCATCTCTTTACCGCAGACAGGCAGGCCATCTTGATAGACCTTCTGGATGGTGGGGGTCTGGAGTTGTGTTAATCTCTTTTCTATCTCCATCCATATCCTTTCTACCGCCTGTTTGTGTTCCATCCACCTGGCCTGGCCAAATTTTTTTACGTATTCCTGCTCAAGCTGGGTACTTAAGGAACCCATATCTATCTGGGTATGGATTATCGGGACGTAAATCAGCCTCCGCACGGCGGACTCCCGACACTGGCCAGGGTGCTAGCGGCCTTTTTCCCCAGGGTCTGCCTGACGGCAGCCTTCATGAAGCTTACGTCAAATGGCTTCGTGACATAATCCCTGGCCCCAAGGAGCATTGCCTCCCTGGCAGATTGGAGGTCTCCGTATCCAGTTACGACTATCACTGGCAGTCTTGGCGCCGTCTTCCGTAACTCCCGCAGGGTCTCCATCCCACTCATAACTGGCATTATTACGTCCAGGATTGCCAGGTCTATACCGCCCTTTTTGACCTTCTTGAGGACGTCTCTGCCGTTACTGACACTTATGACCCTGTAGCCTTCCTTCACGAAGATGCTACGGAGGAACTTGATTATCTCCGGCTCATCGTCCGCAATCAGGACGGTGCGCTTAGGTAGGGGCACGTTGCAACGTGCCCCTACAGTTGTCTTGGTGGTCTTACTCATCCGCCTACTCCCTTAGGTCGTTTTAATTCCATCTGTAGAATACCGTCTTTATAAGAAGAGGAGAGGTCGGAGGTATCTACCTCAAATGGTAATAGCACCTCTTTGTAATATCTAACGTGGCCGCCCCTAGTCATGGCATCCGCCTCCAGGCGGAGGACGTCGCCGTTAATCTCTATCTTTATGGCCTTCTCATGGGTGCCAGGAATCTGGGCTACCAGGATTAGGGAGTTTACCTCGTGAAAGACGTCCATCTCTGGGTGCTCTACTTTTAATACGTCCAGGTTGCGCTGATAGCGGGCAAAGTTAGGCTCCGGGGTGAAGAGCCAGGCCCGGCTCAATTCCCTCTGGGTTTCCCTTCGGGGGGTCTGCCTAGCCCTGTACCGTTCTGGTACAGGGCTGGGGTGGGGCGGTTTACTTATGGTCCCAATGTTCGTCCCCAGTCTAAGGCCCAGTCGCAAGGCGGGTCTATGTGCTGTAAGGTGGGTCTTTATGTCGCGCAGTCCTTTAGGTGGTCTGGGCATAGTTCCTTTTTACTTCCCCTTCGTCCACCCCTTCTCCGCCTGAGACGGAAAAGGGCAGCACATTGCATAACCCCTCAACCGCTTCGCAATTCTTTTGCCATACAGAAATGGGTCATTTCCTGCTATAGGGGCAACAATGCGTTACCTATTGAACAATTTCTATTGAAAAAATTCAATAGTATATGGAATTTTTTCTATAGATAAACCCCCTCTCAGACAAAATGAGTAGGGGCAGACCTATGTGTCTGCCCCTCTACTACGGGTATGCCCCTACTACGAGTCTTTGCAGGTAGAGGGGAATCTGACCATGACGTTTGTACCCACACCCTCCTGGCTATCTATCTTTATTTCCCCTCCGTGCCTCGTAACTATCCCATAGGCCACACTCATCCCTAGACCACTACCCCCAGCGCCCTTTGTGGTGAAAAAGGGGTCAAAGACCCTCTTCCGCACCTCGTCAGACATGCCTACCCCGGTGTCTTTGACTGAGACGGCAAGCCCGCCGCCTTCCCTGTAGATTTCAACGGTAAGGGTTCCACCTGCCGGCATGGCGTCCAGGGCGTTGTTTACTATGTTAACGAATACCTCCTTGAGTTCCGAGGGGTTGCCAAGCACCCAGCCTCCCCTGATGCCCCTTGTGAGTTTTATGTGGTAGGTAACCCCTTTATCCCGGGCGAGGGCCTCCCATCGGGGTTTGGTGTAGTTCATTACGTCCATTATGATACGATTGATCTCTAAGGGCACAAGCCTCGCAGTGTCAACCCTGATATTGGCAAACTCCCTTATACGCCTGACAGTCTCTGCCCCATCCATTGCGGCCTTCCTTATGATATCCAGACCCTTTTTAATCCTTTTGTTATAGGGGACCTCCTCCTCCATGCGGTGCACTACGCCCAGGATAACGGTGAGAAAATTATTTAAGTCGTGGGCTATGCCTGAGGCTAACTGTCCCACTGCTACGAGTTTCTCCGTCCGGCCAAGCCCCTCATAGAGCTTCTTCTT
>DATETB010000163.1:0-4664 GCA_035283825.1 Candidatus Brocadiales bacterium
ATTCTTTTTATAAAGATTTATTCTTGTTTACTTCCCCTGCCCGGCTGACTCCGGCCTGGTTGAAGGTGGCCATCTTAAGGAGGAGCTTGACACTGGCTTCTACCAGTGGCATGGCCAGGACGGCCCCAGTACCCTCCCCAAGACGCATATCCAGGTCTAAAATGGGCCTTAACCCCAATTTTTGGAGCATCAGGGCGTGTCCCCTCTCGGCCGACAGGTGTGAGGCCATAAGATAACCCCTTACCTTGGGCTCCAAGGCACAGGCCAGGAGGGCGCCCGCCGTGGAGATAAAGCCATCCAATAGGACAGGGATGCGGTGGCGGGATGCCCCCAGACAGAGGCCCGCAATGGCCCCAATCTCGTATCCACCCGTCTTTGCCAGGACGTCCAGGGGGTCTTGCGGGTCCGGACGGTTGACCTCTATGGCCCTCTTAACTACTTCTATCTTTCTTGCCAGGCCATCACTCTCTATCCCGGTGCCCCTGCCCACCACCTCTTCTACCCCTACCCCGGTAAGGGACACGAGTATGGCGGTACTGGGAGTCGTATTGGCTATACCCATATCACCCGTGGCTACCAGTTCCACGTCGCCCCTTTCCAGTTCCTCCTCCAGGGTCTCTATGCCCACCTCCAGGGACTTAACGGCCTCTTTCCGGGTCATGGCAGGACCATGGGCAATATTCCCCGTACCGTGGCCTATCTTTTTTATCTTAAGCCCGGCAGTAACACCATGGCCGATGGCGGATTCAACGTGCCTTGCCACACCGCAATCTACCACTACTACCCTTGCCCCGGCGTGGTGGGCCAGGACGTTTATGGCGGCGCCTCCACTAAGGAAGTTCTTGACCATCTGGCAGGTCACCTCCTGGGGGAAACTGCTCACCCCCTCTTCTGCAACCCCGTGGTCTCCTGCCATTACAAACACCACCTTATGTCTTATTTCCCTCCCTGGCATCCCCCTTACGGAGGCGTAAAAGGCGGCCAACTCTTCCAGCCTGCCCAGACTTCCCTGTGGTATTGCAAACTCTTTGAACCTCTTCCCGGCCTCCCTCCCCGAGTCCGTATTAATTGATTGTATATTTTGGAGGGTGTGATCAAGGAGGTTCATGTCTTTTGCATTACTCATAAACATAAACAACTTCATGTACGGGGGAGTTATCCATTACTCAGGGGGCGGGGGTTAGGGGAGATTGTAAAATGCAGATTGAAAATCTTAAATTTAAAATTTCCAATTTACAATTTACAACACAATCTTTTCTCTAATCCCTGACCCTCGGTCTACATCTCCACAAGGAGGTCCATCTTTAACTAGAGAGTTCTTGTGTCCTGGGGAGGGCATTAAGGGAATCTAGGCCAAAGTACTCCAGGAATCTCTTGGTGGTTCCGTAAAGGAGGGGTCGCCCCAGGCTCTCGTCTTTACCCACAATCTTCACTAACCCTTTTTCTATAAGACTCCTGAGCATCTGGCTGGATTCCACGCCGCGAATGGCTTCAATGGTGGCGCGGAGGACAGGTTGCTTATAGGCTATAATAGCCAGCGTCTCCAATGCGGCCGGGGAGAGCTTGCTCTCGGTATTCTTCTTTTCCAGGAGGCCTATCCACTGGTGGTATTCCTGCTTGGATAGGAGTTGGTAACCCCCCGCAATCTCTTCCACATGAAAGGCCCGCTGGGTGGATTCGTACTCCTGGCGTAGCAGTTCAACCGCCTGTGAGACGCACCCCTTTTCAGCCCCCAAAATCTCCATCAGCCTCTTCAGTGACAATGGCTGGTCAGCGGCAAAGAGTAGGGCCTCTACCAAGACCTTTATCTCATCTGGACCCTTTCCAGGGACCGGAGGCTCGTCCTGTACCATTGAGGTACGGGGCTTACCGTTGCCACCATCCTCTAGACGCCCGGCAGTGCTACCGCCCGGATGCCCGTCCGCCTGAGCCAGATTACTACCCTGTCCTTCCATCTCCTGCTGGGATAACGAAACAGCCTCTTCACTGGAATCACTACGGGTGGTCATAACTACTCCTCCTCATTCTTTAGCCGCAGCCACCCCGGATTTGAGTCTTATCTTGAAACTTGCTATTTCCTTGAAACCGTCCACTATAGTGCCCTTGAAGGGCATAGCCTTTCCGTTCTTAAAATCTATGATATGGAAGGACTCCTCTTTGATTACCCGTCCCCTACTATCATAGGTACCGAATACAAACTTTACTATACTATAATTTATACCTGTGTTATTTATCATTTCCCCATCAAACTGAGTAACAAAGGTATAGCTTCCCTGGTGCACGGTAACGCCCCTGTGGGCAAAGCCCCCTTCAATGCCTACCCACTTTTCCTTTTTCCTCTTTTCCTCTGGAGGCGCCGCTGGGGTGATAACCTCTGGCTTCTTCTTTTCTTCCTTCATCGGTTGTTCTGTAACCGGTGATTCTACTGGGGCCGCTACGGCCCCCTTTTCTATTTCTTCTACAGCTTGACGGATGTCTGCCTCCTCGGTATCTTTGAACCCTAAAGCATCTTTTCCTGTCTCTGCAGCTGGGGGCGCAGGAGGAGATTTTTCAGATCCTTCTGCCAGAAATGCCCCCTGGAAGAAAAGTAGACAAAGGAGTAAAGACAAGGCTCTCAAGGCTACACCTCCAAATCAGGTTTCGGTTTTCGGCCCTCAGGCATCGGTCCTCGGCTTCCAGATTACCGTCAGCCAATGACTGGTAGCCGATAACTGAATCTTAAGACGCAACCATAGCATATAATCCCCTACCTGTCAAATAATTAGGGGATAGGGAACAGGGGCCAGGGACCAGCAATCTTTTTCCCTAATCCCTAGTCCCTGGTTCCTGCCCCCTAGCCCTGTTACTTGTTGCCTGTCTTTCCTGCTGCCTTAGCAGGATGACACTTTACCCTGGGGGCATCGCCCCAGAGGAGTTCCAGGTCATAAAAATGGCGGGCCTCTTTGTTGAAGAGGTGAATAATGACGTCGCCGTAGTCAAGGAGTATCCATCTAGCCTCGCGGTAGCCCTCTATTGCCAGTTTGGATAGACCCCGCTCCCTTGCCTCCTTCCCTATCTCATCAACGATGGCCTGGAGTTGCCGGGGATTTATACCACTGCAGATGACAAAGAACTCCGTAAAGAAAGTTAGCCTGCGCAGGTCAAGGATAATGATATCCTCAGCCTTTTTATTATCGGCTATCTGGGCGAATAGCTGGGCGATTTCTTTAGGCTTTAACGTACCTCTGACCTCATCACTCAAAATATAGAATTCAGAATAATGTAGGGACAGGGCTTTAGCCCTGTCCTGGTGGACAGACCTAAAGGTCTGTCCCTACAATCTATTGCAGATGCAAGATGGCAGATATCTTTGGCGAATAACTCACTACCACCCCGGCAAAGACTATAGAGACTATAGCCATAAGCTTGACAAGGATGTTCAGGGAGGGGCCGGCGGTATCCTTAAACGGGTCACCCACCGTATCGCCCACCACAGCTGCCTTATGGGCGGGAGAGCCCTTCCCACCGTGTGCCCCCCTCTCTATATACTTCTTTGCATTGTCCCAGGCGCCCCCGGAGTTGGCCATGAATATGGCCAGTAGAAAACCCGTAGACAAGGACCCTACCAGGAGTCCCATCACGGCAGGGACTCCCAGGAGCAGGCCCACCGCTACAGGCATAAGTATGGCTAGCATGGCTGGGAGCATCATCGCCCTCTGGGCGCCACTAGTGCTGATGGCCACGCAGGCGGCATAGTCTGGCTTAGCCTTACCTTCCATAATACCTTTTATCTCGCGGAACTGCCTCCTGACCTCTTCCACCATCCTCTGGGCCGCCCTTCCTACAGCACGGATAGCCAGGGCACTAAAGACAAAGGATACCATGGCCCCTAACATGACGCCCACCAACACCTTGGGGTTCATCAGGGTTACGTTATAGTATTCCATAAAGTCTGTAAAACTGGCCGTATGTACGTCAACGGTGCGTCCGTTGAGGGTCAGCTTATCAATGCCGCTCCTCTCCAGGGCCACGTGAATCTCCCCTACGTAGGCGGCCAGCAAGGCCATGGCGGTCAGGGCCGCCGAGCCGATGGCAAAACCCTTCCCGGTGGCCGCAGTGGTATTGCCCAGGGCGTCCAGCATCTCAGTCCTCTCCCTTACTTCTGGTGGGAGACCACTCATCTGTGCATTACCCCCCGCATTATCGGCCACAGGACCGTAGGCATCGGTGGCCAGGGTTATCCCCAGGGTGGAGAGCATCCCTACGGCGGCAATGGCAATGCCATAGAGTCCTAACGTGAGGTTAGCAAATCCCTCCGCAAAGGTAAAGGCCAGCATAATCCCCAGGGCAATGGTGACACCCGCCATAGCAGTGGAGAGCATCCCGGTAGATATGCCAGAGAGGATTACTGTAGCGGGGCCCGTTAGTGCGGAGTCAGCTATCTCCCTTGTGGGAGAATAGGCATCCGAGGTGTAATATTCCGTGATTCTGCCAATGATTACCCCCGCGATAAGCCCCGAGGCGATAGAGCCCCAGAGGCCAAGGTGTTCAGGTACGAGGACGTATATAAGCACGGCTGAGACGATTAGTATCAGGAAAGAACTCAGATTGACCCCTCTACCAAAGGCCTGTAAGAGGGCCTTTTGTGAGACGTGCTCGGGGGTCCTTACCACAAAGAAGCCTAT
>DATETB010000164.1:0-4850 GCA_035283825.1 Candidatus Brocadiales bacterium
TATACCCTTATTACAGTATACCCAGGATAGCTACGGCTACCTGCCCAGACCTGCCCTGGAGTTTATATCCAGGAGTACCCGTATCCCGCTGAGCAGGGTATTTGGAGTAGCCACCTTCTACTCCCAGTTCTCTTTTGTGCCAAAGGGGAAATTCACCGTTAAGGTATGCGTTGGCACTGCCTGCCACGTCCGGGGGGCAGAAAAGGTAAAGTCCAGGATAGGGGAACTCCTGGGCGTCAAGGATGGAGAAACTACGGCGGACTACAGATTTACCCTGGAGTCAGTGGCCTGCCTGGGCACCTGTGCCCTGGGGCCCATTGTGGTCATCGGGAGCAGTAAGAAGGCCGAGGGCTGTTGTGGGGGGGGGCCGGTGAAGCAGGCCTTGTCGTGGGGCGACAAATTCTATGGCCAGGTCTCTCCTGAAAAGGTACAGGAAATCCTGGGGCGTTACGCTAAGGAATAGACCGTGGAAAAACTCAACTCCATAAAAGACCTCAGAAATCTCAGAGAGGGGCTTAAAAAGGGGCAAAAGACCGGAGTCTCTACGGTAGTAGTCTGCGGGGGTACTGGATGTGAGACCTTCGGGGGGCGTGAACTCTACGAGTCACTTAACAATGTCATTAAGGATAGGGGACTGGAGGGGAAGGTATCTCTAAAAAAGACGGGTTGTCAGGGTTTCTGCGAAAGAGGGCCTCTTGTAACCCTCTGGCCCAGCAATATCTTCTATCAAAAAGTAAAAGAGTCGGATACCGCAAAGATTATTGATGAGATCATGACGAGTGGTAAAGCCCTGGAAAATTTACTCTTTACCGACCCTCTAACTAACAAGAAGGTCACCCACCAGTCAGAAGTCCCTTTCTACGAGAAACAACACCGCCTCGTGCTGCGTCTTAACGGCGTTATAGACCCCACCAATATCTACGACTACATTGCGGCTGGTGGTTATGCCTCCCTGGAAAGGGTATTAGAGGATATGAGCCCGGAGCAGGTGATAAAAGAGGTGGCAGACTCTGGCCTCAGGGGCAGGGGAGGTGCCGGCTTCCCCACCGGGAAGAAGTGGGAGTTCGTAAGGAAGGCCACGGGCGACATAAAGTATATTATCTGTAACGGAGACGAGGGGGACCCTGGGGCCTTTATGGACAGGTCCGTCCTGGAAGGTAACCCCCACCTCGTCGTAGAGGGGATGATAATTGCCGCCTATGCCATAGGCTCCAGGAAGGGCTATTTTTACGTCAGGGCTGAGTATCCTATGGCGGTGGAGCATGTGCAGAAGGCTATTGACCAGGCCAGTGAGTTAGGGCTGCTTGGAGTGGACATCCTGGGTAAGGAGCTAGACCTTGTCCTTGAGATAAAGAAAGGGGCAGGGGCCTTTGTCTGCGGGGAGGAAACGGCCCTCATTGCCTCCATAGAGGGCAAACGCGGTATGCCCCGAATAAGACCCCCGTATCCAGCTATCTCTGGACTTTGGGGTAAGCCTACCTGTATAAATAACGTGGAAACCCTGGCCAACGTCCCCATTATCATTGAGAAGGGTGCACAGTGGTATAGCAGTATTGGGACTCAGGGGAGCAAGGGCACTAAGGTCTTTGCCCTGGCAGGGAACGTCAAGAATACCGGTCTCGTAGAGGTACCTATGGGTACCACGCTTAGGAAGATAATCTTTGACATTGGCGGAGGGATTGCTAAGGGAAGGAAGTTTAAGGCGGCCCAGGTAGGTGGACCTTCAGGCGGTTGTATCCCAGAGGAATACCTGGATACCCCTATTGACTACGAATCCCTCCAGAAGGTGGGGGCCATTATGGGCTCAGGCGGGCTCATCGTCGTTGATGACAAGACCTCTATGGTGGAATTCGCCCGCTACTTTATGAATTTTGTACAGGACGAGTCCTGCGGTAAATGCGTACCCTGCCGCATAGGCACCAGGAGGATGTTGGAAATCCTGAACAGGCTTATCAAGGGAGAAGGTAAGGAGAGTGACCTGGACCTCCTCATGGAATTAGCTGCGCATACTAAGGAGACCTCCCTATGCGGCCTGGGGCAGACGGCCCCTAACCCCGTCCTCTCTACCCTCAGATACTTCAGGCACGAGTACGAGGCCCTCCTGAAGAAGGCCCCTCCCGCAGAGGGCGCCGTAACCGAACCTCAAGAAAAAGTGAAAGTTCGCCACGGCGAATCCTTCGCTCCGCTCAAGGACAAGTCTGCCGTAGGCACGACAGGCACGGAGGCAGGCCAGTGCGGATAATCTCCATAACCAGTACCTCCAGTGGTGCAGGTAAGACTACCCTGGCGGCCTTTCTGATAAGGACCCTTGGGGGACTAAATGCCTTAAAAATTACCGTCCAGCACATGGGGGCCTGTCCGAAGGAGATAGATTGTGACGGCTGTCCTACTACGGAAGGCTTCTCTTTCAAGATAATAACTGACCCGTCTATCCTGAGCCAGCCGGGAAAGGACACTGCCCGCTTCCTCAAGGCCGGCGCCAAAAGGGTGGTCTGGCTTCAAACCCAACGCAAATGCCTCGAGACCGCCGTCCGTCGGGCCTTAAAACTCTTTCCCCCAAGAAGTGGGCTACTTGTAGAGGGGAACAGCTTCCTTGATATAAGGAAAACAGACTTTGCCCTTATGATAGCACCTCCCAGGACCGTAGAACTAAAACCCTCTGCCAGGAAAATACTGGACAGGATAAATCTATTTGTGATAAACAAAAATTCAGGTTCCGCAAAGAAAGACATAGAAACAACCAGGGAAGAATTGTATTCTATGAGACCAGATTGCCCTGTTGTAGTATTTGACCCGTATCATCCAGAACCAGAGGCCAGGGATGCCCTCTTAGAACCAATTGTAACAGCCTTAGAACCAGTAGCTAGTAGTCGGTAGCCAGTAGTCAGGGAAAAACATTATTCCTATCTACTATCTACTATCTACTAGCTACTATCTACTAGCTACTGTATTTTAAAAAGGTGGCCTGATGAAAAAGAGGTGGATAAACAAGTCCCCTGACGAAAAACTGCAGACCCACCTGTCCGGTGCCCTCAAGGTCTCCCCCATCCTGGCCCAACTCCTCATCAATCGTGGCGTTACCGACCTGGATTCAGCCCACGGCTTCCTCCAGCCCAAACTGTCTGGACTGGCCGACCCCATGCTTATCCCGGAGATGGAAAAGGCCGCCCTCCGCCTGGCCACTGCCGTACGTAAAAAGGAGAGGATAGTCGTCTACGGGGACTACGACGTTGACGGTGTAACTGGTACCGCCCTACTCTTCCAGTGCCTCAGACTCCTGGAGGCAGACGTCCACTATTACATCCCTGAAAGGATCCAGGAGGGATACGGACTCAACGTCCAGGCCCTGGGGAATCTGGCCCAGGAGGGTGCAAAGGTATTGGTAACGGTAGATTGTGGAATCACCTCTATCCTTGAGGCAGACGAGGCCAGGGAGAAAGGTCTGGACCTTATTATCACAGACCACCACCAACCCCTTAAGGACTTACCAAGGGCCTATGCCGTAATAAACCCCAAACTCCCCGGCAGTGGCTTCAGGGAGCTGGCCGGAGTGGGTGTGGCCTTTAAGCTGGCCTGGGCCCTGGGGATGGCTGTAGGAGGGAGAAAGAGGGTATCCGCCCAGTATAGAGAGTTTCTTACTAATGCCATGGGCCTGGTGGCGCTGGGTACCATTGCAGACGCAGTCCCCCTCGTAGGGGAGAACCGTATCCTGGCCAAGTACGGACTCACTACCCTCAGACAGTCCCAACATCCGGGGATAAAGGCCCTCCTGGAGATGGCAGACCTGGAAGGCCTCTCCATCAGTACCAACCACGTGGAGTTCCGCCTGGGTCCCAGGCTCAATGCCCCAGGTAGGTTAGAAGATGCGAGGCTCAGCGTAGAACTCCTTACCACCCAATGTCCCCAGCGGGCCGCGGAAATAGCCATCCAACTGGAGGAGAAAAACAAGAAGAGACAGGGCCTTCAAGCCCAGATACTCCAATCAGCCAGGGAGATGGTAGAAAAGAGGGTAAATTTAGACAGCATCAGGGTCCTGGTCCTGGCGGGGGAGGGCTGGCACCCAGGGGTGATAGGGATAGTGGCCTCAAGGCTTGCGGATGAATTCCACAGACCGGCGCTGATAATAGCCCTGCGGGGAGACCTGGGTTACGGTTCTGCCCGTTCCATCCCGGAATTCAACCTGGTAGAGGCCCTGCATGCCACAAAGGAACGACTCCTCAGGTTTGGCGGTCATGCCAGGGCCGCCGGTTTCAGGATTAAGAAGGAGGAGGTGGAAGGGTTTAGCGACTCCATAAACCGTTTTGCGGCCACTATCATGAGGAAGGAACGCCTGGAACCAGTCCTCGCCACCGATGGGGAGCTTCCATTTGGTAAACTATCTGTCCCCCTGGTAAAAGAACTAGACTACCTCCGCCCCCACGGAGAGGGAAACCCTGAACCCATTTTTACTGCAGGAGAGCTGAGGGTGGCAGGAGAGCCTGCCAGGCTGGGGGCCTCTGGACAACACCTGAGCCTCTTCCTTAGACAGGGAGACGTCTCCTTCAGGGCCATAGGTTTTGGTATGGGGACGTTACTCCCCAAGATAGAAAAGGCCAGAGACCTCTCAGCCGCCTTCAGCCCAAAGCTTAGTAACTGGAGGGGTGAGGCTGTAGAGTTGGAGATTGAAGACTTAGAAATCCACTTATAGACCTTGTCCTGAGTGTAACAAAGGAAAGGAGACAAACTATGACTGTGGCACGAAAACTAAAGGAGTTCCTGGACAACAGTAAAGTGCCGTACAAGTTAGCCACCCATCAGGAGGTCTATACGGCCCAGGAAGTAGCGGCCAGCCTCCACGTGAAAGGTCAGTA
>DATETB010000165.1:0-4662 GCA_035283825.1 Candidatus Brocadiales bacterium
ACTGCTTTAGGGCCTTACTCCACTCAATAAGCGACAGGGCCCTGCCGGAATATTCAAGTATCATGGCCTCGTGGATCATGGTCAGTTCCAGGTGGGTAGCAGGGTTATCCACTGGAATCCTGCCTGTCTCAGCAATGAGCACCACGAAGAAGCTTATACCCAGGAGGATGTTGAAGAGAGAAAGGTATCCGGCGCCGTCTTTGGATACCCTCAAGACCATCTCACTGAGGTTCAGGCTGCCCACCTGTATCCCTACGGTAAAGAGGGCCATAAAGAGGGCTGGCTCCACAAAAGAGGATATGGTCATCTCCCTACTGCTGCCCATACCTCCAAAGGCGCTGCCAGTGTCCAGGGCGGCAATAGCCTGCAGGAACCGGGCCATGCCAAGCAAATAGACCACCAGGATGCAATCTCCCGCATAGGTCATAGGCGCCAGTGGGACGTAGAGGGGCACAAAGAGGGCTGCCGTTAGGGTGAACACGAAGACCCCATAGGGGGCAAATCGGAAGACCCATGAGGCATGTTCCGAGAGGACGCTATCTTTTTTCAAGAGCTTACTGAGGTCGTAGCAGGGCTGTAAGAGGCCAGGCCCTTGCCTCCCCTGGAGCCGGGCCTTCATCTTTTTTATGAAACCCTGCAACAGGAGCGCTCCCAGTAGCAGACAGACCAGGTGTATAGAATAGCTGAGGGATACCATTGCTATTTGATCCAGAAGATTAGCACGATAAGGGCAATAAAGAAATAAAGTAGATACAGATGGATACTCCCTGACTGGAGGATTTGCATCTTATTGGAAATGGCCATAACCACCTGTACTAGAGGTTCATAGAAATATCTCTCAAAGATGCGTACCACCGACACCTCGTAGCTCCTTATCCTGGTAAAATGGGGCTGTAGGGGAGACGGGGAGGCTATCTTTTCCATGTCCTCGGTAGTCCTATAAAGGTCCCTGAAGATTATCATAAAGGGCTTGGAGAAGGCCGTGGCAGTGTACTCCATCCTGGGGACCAGGGCAGGTATCCCGCACCCCCAGGTCTCCCCCAAAATGGCCCTCCTGTAAGGGATACCCATGACAAGGAGGAGACCTCCCGTGAATGCCAGGAGTAAGAGGAAGACCCACTGGGGGGAGAAGCCAGAGAGGGCAGAGGCGCCACCTGGCGTTAGAGGGATAAGGGTAAACCAATCGTAGCTATTTCCAAAAGGGGCCCTGGTATATAGGACCGTAGAGGCTACACCATCTACAAGGCCCAACACGTATTGCGGCATTACCCCCAGTAAAAGGCAAAGCCCCGCAAGCATACCCATACTTAACCGCATGGACAGGGGCGACTCCACGGCGTGGCGGGCATGTTCACTCCTGGGCAGGGCCAGGAAGGTCATCCCGAAGGCCTTTACAAAACAACTGGCGGCCAGGGCACTGGAGAAACCGAGTATTATGGCCACCACAGGGAGAAAGACCCTCATGCCCCCTTCCGTAACCCCAAACCCCATGAGGAGACCCTGGAAGGTAAGCCACTCACTGACAAAACCATTAAAGGGAGGCAAACCAGAAATGGACACTGCCCCCACTAGAAAGCAGAGGGCCGTCCAGGGCATCCTCTTGATAAGTCCACCCAGTTCCTCCAAATTTCTAATGTGGGTGCCAAAGACCACAGAGCCAGCACCCAAAAACAGGAGACCTTTAAAAATGGAGTGGTTGAGGGTATGGAAGAGCCCTGCCACCAGGGCCACCCTCGCCGGCCCGCTCTCGCCCATGGAGGAAAAGACCATGGAAGCCCCTATGCCCATGAGGATAATTCCAATGTTTTCCACACTATGATAGGCCAAGAGCCTCTTAAGGTCGTGTTCCACCAGGGCATAAAGTACCCCTAGTACCGCCGAGGCAGAGGCAATAACAAGAACCGCTACCCCCCACCACGGGCTACCTCCCCCCAGGATGTCTATAACCATCCTCACTAGTCCATATATCGCCACCTTTATCATAACCCCTGACATGAGGGCAGAAGCACTGCTGGGGGCGGCAGGGTGGGCCTTGGGCAACCATATATGGAGCGGTACTATCCCCGCCTTCACCCCAAAGCCCAGGAGGAACAAGACAAATAGGAGGTCCTTCGGTCCTCCAGGAAGATTGGCCACCGAGGCCCTCAAGACCGCAAAGTCAAAAGACCCATACCATTTATAAAGAAACAGGAAGGCGGCCACAATAAAGGCCGTACCTGCATGGGCCATAACGATATAGATAAGCCCGGCCCTCACCGACTCTACCTTTTCGTACTCGTAGACCACAAGGAAATAGGAGGCAAGGGTCATCATCTCCCAGAAGATAAGAAAAACCAGGGCATTATCTGCGCTTACTACCCCAATCATGGAGAGGATGAAGAGGTTCATACACAGACCCAGGACGCCCACGTTCCTTTTGTAAAACTCCTTATTGTAGCCGATAGAGTAAACGGAAGTGGCGAGGGCCATGAGGGATATAATAAGCAGGAAAAAGGCGGCCAGTCCGTCCAGAAAGAAGCTGAAGTTAATCCACGGGATAAGGTTGGGGGCCTTCAGGGAGAGCGCGGTGGTGCTACTCCTACCACCAGCACTTAATATGTTAAGTGATAAGAAGAGTCCGCATACCGCCGCAAGGATGGTAAAGGCGATGGGGACATAACTGCTACTCCTGGGGGAACCCCTTAAGACGCCTAATACAGGGCCAGAAAAGGCCCCAAGAAGGAGTAAGAGGTTAAGTAATATAAATAACTCTTTATTGTCCACAGTAGAAACAAAAGTACCCCGCAAGAAATGTAAAGAAGTCTATCCCAGAGGAAACAACTGGAGAAGAGGAATTCAGAATTCTGACTACTGACTTCTGAATTCCCAGTGAGCGGTTAAGAGGGGTTACTAGGCTCTTAAAACCTGCTTAGGTCCACCTAAGGCGGACCCGGGATAGAACGCAAAGATGGGCCATTAATCCACCGCCCTTCTCTTTCTTTCGGCGGGAGCGGCCCTGACACCTTCACGGCCTAACCTTAATCCATATAGGTTGACGCCTCCGTTTCAAAATCTGGCTTGTGCCCATTCATGCCGTTGAGGGTCAACGCCATATCTTCTAAAAAGGCGCCGCAATGTTAGCACACAAGAAAGGGTTTGTCAATGGAGCTTCCGCAGGGCAAGTTAAAAACTTACGTATTTTATGCTATTGACATATTCTTTCTTTATGATATAAGGGAAAGTTCATGAAGACTTTCATAGCGAAAGAAAATCAGGTTGACAAGAAATGGCACCTGGTGGATGCCCAGGGGAAAACCCTCGGCAGGATGGCAAGCAGGATAGCTACCATCCTCCAGGGAAAACACAGGCCAATATATACGCCTCACGTGGATACGGGTGATTATGTAGTGGTAATTAATGCCAGGAAGGTGCGGTTAACCGGGAAAAAACTTGAGGAGAAGAGCTACCAGCGCTTCTCGGGCTATCCGGGGGGGTTAAAGATTATCCCCCTGAAAGAGATGCTGGAGAAACATCCGGACAGAGTGGTCAGGCTGGCCGTGAGACGCATGTTACCCAAGACCAAGCTGGGTGAAAGGATGTTAGAGAAACTGAAAATCTATGACGGAACAGAACATCCCCATACGGCGCAGAAACCTATAGAATTAGCTATCGGCTAGAAAGAAATATGGCAGAGACGACACAAGTTACTAAAAATACCCAAATCCTGGGGACCGGAAGGCGTAAGAGTGCAGTGGCGCGGGTGAGGATGATAGAGGGTAGCGGAAAGGTGATAGTCAACAAAAACCCTCTGGAAAAATACTTCACCAGGGAGAGAGACAGGGCCAATGTCCTGTCTCCTTTAAAGACGACGGAGACCCTGGGCAAATACGATATACACGTAAACGTACTTGGGGGTGGGCCTACGGGGCAAGCAGGGGCCATCTCTATGGGAATAGCCCGGGCCTTGCGAGAGGTCAGCGATAACCATGTAGAGAAGCTCAGGGCCTACGGCCTCCTCACCAGGGATAGCCGCATGAAGGAGAGGAAGAAGTACGGGCAGAAGGGCGCTAGAAAAAGCTTCCAGTGGACCAAACGATAACCCCTTAGTCGCCTCAAGCGGGTTACCACCTGTCACTCTACAGCCCCATCAGATTTGAGCTTCAAGACCAAAAGGGCATGACTTCTGTCAAAGGATGCTGTTACGCCCGCCACTATGTAACCCCCATCGCTGGTCTGCTGGACTGAACCGGCACAGTTACTATCAATTCTTCCATACGTAGCGGCCCACTGGCCGTAAGAGAAGCGGGCAATAAAGAGAATGAACACAAAAAACAGGAGGCCGGGTAGGGTAAGCAAGGTAACAGGTAAAGGCTTTCCCCTGTCCCCTGTCTACTGTTCCCTGTATCCTATTTAATACTGCCTCCTCCGTCGGCTGGAGGGGACCTTGATGGCCTTGCGGTACTTGGTGACGGTACGGCGGGCGATGTCAATGCCCTGGGAGCGGAGTATGGCGGCGAGGTCTTCGTCACTGAGGGGGTGGGACTTGTCTTCCTTAGCAACGATTTCTATGAGCTTTTGTCTCATTGCAGGCCAGGACTCCATGTCTCCCTGGGCGGTCTCAAAACCTCCTGTAAAGAAGAACTTCATCTCAAATACGCCCCTGGGGGTCTGGATGTATTTACG
>DATETB010000166.1:0-3068 GCA_035283825.1 Candidatus Brocadiales bacterium
CTTCCCTCCCCTTTAAGGATTATCTGTTTGACCTGATATTTGGGTTTTTTGAGGTACTCCAGGCTGTTCCTGGCCAGGGCGGCCTTTTTGGGGTCACCCCACTGGGGGTCTTCCAGTATCTTTAGATTGGCCTCCATGTCTGCCTTCATCTGGGCGTACTCTTGCTTCTGGTACCCCTTCCACTCCACCCCCCAGGTCTCTCTGAAGACCCATAGGAGACTTACGGCCACCAGGACGCAGGAGAATACCAGAAAAGGTATCAGCCACTTTATAGAAAGATTAATGGGAAACATTTTTAGTCTCTTATCTTATATGTTGAACCATGGTGTTACAAGGATATATTTCACACTAAATGCGCTTCTCAGAAATATCTTGATGGGTACAAAACACATGACCGCAAAGAGGTTAAACGTGATAAGGTATCTTATCAACCCCAGCCGGAAGAAGAAGTTCTGGAAGATAACGGCAGGGAGGATAAGTATCAACGTCCCATAACACACAAGGAAGGCTATACCTGCCGGGAGGGGGAAGCTCCAGAGAGCTACTTCCGTGGCCTTCACTACCGAGTGGTCCTCCCACGGCCAGTAGAAACTCCAGTAAGGTCCCCTGAAGAACCAACCTACCAGGAGGAGGGCATACCACATGACATACCCTCCCAGGAAACAGCCGATGGCGAACTTCCTCTCCTTGAAGGCAAAACGGCCTATCCCCTTCACGGGGTCAGGGTCAATAAAGGGTATCAGATAAAGCCCGCCCAGTATCATGGAGGGGATAATCACCCCGGCCAGATAGGGGTCAAAATAGGCCAGCATTTCCTGTAATCCCACAAAGTACCACGCCGCCTTTATGTGTGAAGGCGTCTCAGCTGGGTTAGACAACTCGTAAAGGGTCGAATCCTTAAAGTAGGCCCACACAAAGATAATTATCAGGAAGGCCAATCCCACGCACAACTCCTTCATCACAAAATTGGGGAAGAAGAGTTCGTACCCGGGAGGTCTCTCGTAGATGTCCCTGTTCCGCAGGGTCTCGCCCCTCACCACCGTGAGGAGTCTCAGCTTTTCTTTGTCCCCTGCGGTTACTGGTCCTTCTTCAACTATCTTTTCTGTCATAGGTCATTCCCTGGTTATAATGGGCCTGACATACCGCCGGCCCTGTGGATATTGAAAAAGTGGAATCCCATTAACCCTGCTAGGGCACCTGGGATAGCGATACAGTGTGCGAAAAAGAAACGGCTGAGCGTCGGTTGGTCTAACACGGTGCCACCCAGCATTATGTAATGTATGTCCTTATCAGGCGGAAGTACGCTAAAGGGTCCTTTTGCCCAAAGGAAAGGGGAGTTCTCTGCCATGGTGGCCCCGATGGTGGCGCCCCAGTAGGCCTCCTGGTCCCAGGGGAGCATGTAGCCCGTGAAACACATGAGATAGGTAAGGATTAGCAGCGTAATCCCTACCAGCCAGTTGAGCTGCCTCGGCGGTTTATAAGCGGCCTGGAGGAATACCCTTAACATGTGTGCGGGTACGCAGACAATCATGAGACAGGCCGCCCAGCGGTGGACGTTCCTGACAAAGGCCCCAAAGGGCACTACCTGCATAATATCCATCACGTCGGCATGGGCACGGTTCACGTCAGGCACATAATAAAGCATAAGGAATGGCCCGGTGAGGATGCATAACAGGAAGAAGAACACACTGAGCCCACCCAGACAGACGGTATATCTCACAAGGCCTAGCGGTACCCACTTCATTCCAATCTTACCTCGCTTTTCTTATATGTTGAAAATCCGCCTCAGGCGGGCGGGATTCGGAAGGCGGGGTCCGGAATCCCGTATCCGCACCCCGCACCCTTTTCATGCCTCTAGCAAGAAGTCCATACTCACGTTTATTGACTTATCTACCAGCAGGCGGCCATCCGGGGACAGGCTCAGGTGAAACCTGGGTAATGGCAGGGGGGCTGGACCAGCAAAGTTAATGCCTTCCTTATCAAAACGGGCGCCATGGCACGGACACTTGAAGACCTGCTGGTCCTCATACCAGATGGGCTGACAGGCCAGATGGGTGCACTTGGCTGATAGGGCATAGAGCCCCTTCTCCGTCCTTACCACAAAGACCCCTCTACCATGGATAAGCACAACCGAGCCTGCCTTGTAGTCGTCTGGTTTACCGGCCTTAAATATACTGGAGGGCTCAAAGACTATCCTGGGATACGCATATCTCACTACACTTGCCCCCAATATCCCGGCAAAACCAATGAAAACCCCCCAACAGGCCCAGAAGAGCCCCTTCCTTATAGCCTCCCGGCGGGCAATCTTCTTCGGGTCTATGGCCTCAGCCTTCGCCATTGGTTTAAACATAAAACATTTTTCTCCCTATTCCACCTCTTTGAACTTTACCATGTATATGGCATCCGACCAGCAGGCCTCGGCACAGGCCCCGCAGTGGACACACGCCTCTTCATTCATAATTAACCCCACCCAGGGGCCTTCTCCCTCAGCCTCCTCTATGCAACCGTCACCAAAACGGAGGTCTTTATTATTCATAAACTTTAAAGAAAGGCACTCTGTAGGGCAGACGTCCAGACAGTCGCCGCAGGCGGTGCAAGGATGGTAGGGCCCTATCATTGGGCTTACCGTACAGTCCAGGCACCTCTCAGCCTGCCTCCTGGCAACCTTCTCGGAATAACTCCCTTCTACGGGATCCATACCCCTGAGCCTGGCGCCTGTGGGTGCTATTGGAGGCAGAATGCGACCTATCGTAAGCCGTTTGGTAAAGGTATCCGATTTCTCGTGGTGGTGGACGGGTACTACGGGGCGCAGTTCACCCAGTCCAAGGGAACCCTTGCCCCCCAGGTAATTATGGATGGCAAGGGCGGCCTTCTGCCCGGAGGCAACCGCCTCCACTACGTGCCCAGCACCAGCCAGGTCACCGCAGACAAAGACCCCATCCCCCAAGGAGTGTGGAATTCGGGATGCGGAATGCGGAATTCCCAACTCCGCACTTCGCACTCCGAATTCCGAATTCTGCAGGAGGGCAGGGTCAGGCTCCTGACCAATCGCCAGGAATACCGTGTCT
>DATETB010000167.1:0-5892 GCA_035283825.1 Candidatus Brocadiales bacterium
TCTTGCAATAAGCTCAAAATGCCTGTCGTGGTGGAGGAGTAGGGTGTTATAGTGAAGCGCAGTAGAGGCTATAATTATATCCGTTGCAGGTATGTTAAGACCTTTTCTGCGAAGCTCAAAAGAAAGCTTGTAGCTACGGTGCCACACCTCTTTTATAATAGGCAATTGCTGGAGGGCCTCCATGTCCTCTCTAAGTTCTTGAAAATCTTTTTCGGTCCTGGCGCCGCCCAGGAGTTCCAAGACTACAATAGGAGTGGTGGCTACCTTTCCTTCTGTAAGGAGGGCTCTAAATTCTTCTAGTGTACTTTTGGGAAGGCGGTTACTAAAGGACAATATCCATGCAGAGGTATCAACCAGTACATGCCCGTTATTACTCACCCTGTCTTAATCTTTCTAGTTTCCTGAGGGTTAGGTCTAATTTAAAACGACCAAGCCTGGATAAGAGACGTTCCCTGCGCCTCTGTCTTATTAACTCTTTAAGGGAGACGTCTATGGTCTCCTTTTTGCTCTTCGCCCCAGTAAGCCTCATGGCCTCTTCTAAGAGCTTAATGTCTATGTCTAAAGTTGTTCTCATCGTGCATCATCTCCATGCATATATTTAACAGCCTTTATTATGCGTGTCAAGAGGGTTCCTATGGGTATCCCTAACCGCTCCAAACTCCTGACGGAGAGACAAAACCCACGTACGCGGGACATAGACGCAAAGGGTACCCTGGAGATTGTAGATATAATCAACCGGGAGGACAAGCTGGTCCCCACAACCGTAGCCAGGGAGCGGAAGCAGATTGCCAGGGCAATAGATATGGTGGTGGATTCCTTCAGGAAGGGAGGGAGACTCTTTTACGTCGGGGCCGGCACCAGTGGCAGGTTAGGCGTCCTTGATGCCTCAGAGATGCCACCCACCTTTGGCACCCCGACAGGTCTGGTTAGAGGTCTAATAGCAGGGGGCAAGAAGGCGGTCTTCCGTTCCGTAGAGGGCGCAGAAGATAATCTGCTTGAAGGGGCAAGGGTAATACATCTATGTAAAGTAAGTCCAAAGGACACGGTAATGGGCATTGCGGCAGGCGGCACTACCCCTTACGTAAGGGCCGCCCTCGCCGAGGCCCGCCGTCTGGGGGCAAAGACCATCTTTCTCGCCTGTGTATCCAACACGAGACTGGATTCCCCGGTGGACGTAGTCATCAGGCCCGTCACCGGCCCAGAGGTGGTTACCGGCTCCACCCGCATGAAGGCCGGTACGGCCACCAAGTTGGTACTCAACACCATTACCACTGGAGCCATGATTAAGATGGGGCGGGTATATGGGAACCTCATGGTAGACCTCCGGGCCACCAACGACAAGCTGGCAGACAGGGCAGAACGGATAGTCATGGAGGTTACCGGCCTGGCACGGGGCGCCGCAAGGGGCCTCTTGAAGAAGGCTCACGGCCAGGTCAAGACCGCCCTCCTCATGCACCTGCAAAAACTGGATTACAAGGCGGCCAGAAAACGGCTGCTCCTGCACGGAGGTTTTCTACGCAAGGCCCTTAATGCGGATTAGAGGAAGGTGAAATCTCTTCTTACTGGAACTGCTTTTGTAACTCTGTGGAACGCACGCTTATAATCTCCGTGCCTTCTTCAATGCCACATTCCACCCCCATGCAGGACATAACAGATTTTAACCTGACAAGGGTATCCCGGTCCCGCTCTTTAGCCGAGTAAAACCTGAATGCCTTGCCTGAGACGTGGGGGAAGAAATTATCTCCCATCCTTAGTCCCCTAATAGAACGAAATATCCTCCAACAACGAAGAAAGGATATTACGGCGTTGTCACCTTGCCCCCACAGCATTCTGGAAGCAACAGTCATTTTGTTGTTCACTTTGTTATTCACTTTCTGAAACTGTTTAAATCAAATGTAAATTGGAACATAAGGAAAAACGGGGAAAGTTAATAAATAGCGGGAAAGAAAAGAACGCCGGAAGCCCCCAACCTCAGTCCACCCGAACGGCGGCGGATTTGCAGCCTAAACGTGCTAGATTAACCTTCTGCAGTAGAATCCTATGTCCATAAAGCAGACCTATTATAATACAAAATTGTGTTGCGTCAACAAAATATTTTGTAAAAGGTGTTGAAAGAAGATTCCTCAGGGGCAAGGATGGGGTGTAAAATTGCGCAACCTAGCCAATTTACTTTCAGACAGCACATGCTATATTGTCCATAGGGGAGGGCATAGGGAACTAAATGGACGTAAAAAGGTATAAATTTCTGGTGGCGGGCGAGTGGAGGGAATCTGGCGAGTCCCTTGAGATAAAGAACCCTTACAATGGGGAAGTGGTGGGCATCACCTCCAGGCCGACGGAGGGGGACGTTGAAGAAGCCATTTGCAGCGCTGAGGCTGCGGCAAGAGAGATGGCCTCCCTTCCCACCTACCGGCGGGCAGAAATCCTCTCCCGCATAAAAACCGGCATTATAGACCGCAGGGAAGAGCTGGCCGAGACTATTACCCTGGAGGCAGGTAAGCCCCTCTCGGATTCCAGGATAGAGGTAGAGAGGGCCGGCCTCCTATTTCAACTTGCCATAGAGGAATGCAGGCGGATGGGTGGTGAGTTAATCCCCCTGGATTTACTGGAGGGGGCCAGGGGACGCCTGGCACTAACAAGGCGATTTCCCATAGGGCCTGTCTTAGGGATTACCCCCTTCAATTTCCCACTAAACCTCGTCTGTCACAAACTGGCCCCTGCCCTGGCTGCAGGGAACCCGATAATAATAAAACCCGCCTCTGCTGCGCCGCTGACCGCACTTATCCTGGCAGAGATAGTCCAGGGGTCAGGGATACCATCCGGTGGACTCAGCGTCTTACCCTGTTCCGGGACACAGGCTGAGGGGATGGTTAGAGACGACAGACTCCGGTTACTCACCTTTACCGGGAGTGCGCAGGTCGGCTGGTATCTAAAGGGCATGGCTGGAAAGAAACGGGTGGTGCTGGAGTTGGGTGGGAATGCGGGGGCCATCGTAGACGAGGGCACAGACCTGGGATATGCGGTACAGCTATGCACGTACGGGGGTTATGTCTATAGCGGACAGACCTGCATATCCCTCCAGAGGATATATGTCCATAAGAGTATTTACACCCAGTTCCTCTCTAAACTCATGGAGGGCGTCAAGGCCCTGAAGATGGGTGACCCGATGCAAGAGGAGACCAGAATCGGACCCCTCGTCTCTCAAGGGGCAGTGGAAAGGCTGGACGGTTGGGTAAGGGAGGCCCTATCACTGGGGGCCTCGGCCCTTGTGGGTGGTAAGCCCGTCTCAGACAGATTCTTTGAGCCGACCATCCTGGTGGACGTCAGGCCTGAGATGAAGGTCTGCTGTGAGGAGGTGTTTGGTCCCCTCGTAACCGTATCCCCCTTTGACTCCTTTGAGCAGGCCCTGGGGGAGGTCAACCGCAGTCGTTACGGCCTCCAGGCAGGGGTCTTTACCAGAGACCTTCAAAGGGCCTTCCTCGCCTACAAGACATTAGAGGTGGGCGGTGTCATAATAAATGACGTGCCAACCTTCAGGGCTGACCACATGCCCTATGGAGGAGTTAAAGACTCAGGACTCGGGCGCGAGGGGATAAAATATGCCATTGAGGAGATGACCGAGCCTAAACTCCTGGTACTGAATCTAGGGGGTAGGGAATAGAGAAAAATCATTGTAAATTGGAAATTGGAAATTTTAAAATTTGCAATTTACAATTTACAATTCTTTTCCCTCCCCACTCCCTGCAGTTTTATGGCCAAGTCAGGCATTATCTAGTATAATTCTTATAGTAGGGGTCTAACGTGCCGTGCCCTTACCTGGGGAACAAAGATATGCCTTTATATAACCGCAACCTTCAGTCAGAATTCAGAATTCAGAAGTCAGGATTTAGAATATTACTTATTTTGACTGCTGCATTCTGTATTCTGAATTCTATATTCTGTATCCCTTCTTCCTACGCCCAGGCCGCACCATCCCTTATAGAGTTAAAGAGGAATCTGGATATTTTATGGGTGATAGCCGCCGCTGTTATGGTGTTCTTTATGCAGGTGGGTTTCACGGCCTTTCAGGCGGGCTCCGTGCAGGCCAAAAATGCCATATCCATAGCACTGAAGAATTTTACTGTAGTTATATTGTGTTCGGTATTTTACTTTCTTTGCGGTTTTGGATTAATGTTTGGAAAGTCGCTGGGGGGGTTGACAGGCACAAATCATTTCTTCTTTGATGGCGTCTCAGGGGTATTTCTGGGCTATGCCTTTGCCTTTTTCCAACTGGTCTTCGCCGCCGTAGCAGTTACCATCTTTACCGGGGCCATGGCGGAGAGGACCAGGCTGTCTGCCATAATCTGGTCCAGTATACTGATAACGACGATTATCTATCCTATTTATGGGCATTGGGTCTGGGGCGGCTACTTCCATCATGAACAGGCGGGGTGGTTGGCCAGGCTGGGTTTTATTGACTTTGCCGGTTCTACTGTAGTGCATTCAGTCGGAGGCTGGTTTGCCCTGGCAGGGGCCATGGTAGTGGGGCCCAGAATAGGCAAATACAATAAGGATGGCACGGCTAACAAGATGGGGGGGCACAATATGCCCCTGGCAACCATAGGGACCTTTTTCCTCTGGTTCGGTTGGTTCGGTTTCAATGGTGGTTCTGCCCTTAAAATAGATGCCAGCGTGGGCCTGACTATTATGAACACCAACATTGCTGCAGGGGCGGGAGGAATTACTTGCCTGCTTTTTGGATGGTTAAAGAACCAAAGAAAATTTGACGTAGAAGCAACTTTATTAGGCACACTGGGGGGCCTGGTGGCCATATGCGCTGGTTCCAGCAGGGTGGAACCCTGGGGGGCACTGGTTATTGGTATAGTGGCAGGGTGTCTTGTCTTACTGGGAAAGGACTTTATTGAAAAGGTTCTCAAGATAGATGACCCGGTAGGGGCCGTAACGGTACACGGTATAGGTGGCGCCGTGGGCACAGTCGCCCTCGCCTTTATAGCACCTTTCCACACCCTCAACCACGATAGGCTTATGCAGGTAGGGATACAGTTCCTTGGGGTCACGGTGGCCTTCGCCTGGAGTTTTGGCCTGGGGTTACTATTCTTCTGGGTTGGCAATAAGATAACTAGGCTTAGGGTGAGTCCTGAAGAGGAGGCTAAGGGGCTTAACATCGCAGAGTACGAGGACGTAACCTCCTGGCTGAACTTCGCCAGGATAAGTAAACTCCAGGACCTCAACGTGATGCTTGAAAAGAGGGTACAGGATAGGACCCAACAACTTGCCATCGCCAAAAAATATACGGACGGCATCATCAAGGGCATGAGGGAATCACTGATAGTTACAGATACCCAATGGAACATTAGAGACGTCAACCCCACCCTGGAACTCCTCCTGGGTTACAAGAGGCCGGAACTGCTTGGTAAGCCCGTAAGCACCCTGGTAGACAGAGACGAAGGACTCTTTAAAGAACATACCCTGCAGAAACTCCTGGACGGGGAGGGTATCATCCATGACTACAGCACCAATTTCCTGACCAGAGATAAGCAACCCGTCCCGGTCCTCTTCACTGGCTCCATACTAAAGGACGAGGCTGGACGGCCGGTAGGGATGGTAGGCATTGCCAGGGATATGCGGGAGACTGTCCAGCTCATCCAGACGCTCCAGAGGACTAACGCAGAGTTAGGCGCTTCTAACGAGAGATTCCAGACTGTCATGAGGAGTGTAAGGGTGCCCATCGCCACCATAGACATGAAAAGAAACGTCCTTTCAGTAAATTCTGCCTTTGAGGGCCTGATGGGCTGGAGGCAGGAAGAGGTCTCGGGAAGGAACTTTGACGTCTTACTGGGACTGGCAGTAGGGACCAGGGGGTTCACGATAGAGGGGGCAGTGGGGCCACTT
>DATETB010000168.1:0-2391 GCA_035283825.1 Candidatus Brocadiales bacterium
TTGCTCAGGTCAATCTTAAATACCCCTCCCAGGTCAAGCCCTGCCTCTCTGGCCATGGGTACCAGTAGCCCCCTGAGGGCCTCATCCTCAATGGGGGTACTCTTATAAAAGAGGGGCAGGATAAGGACAGGTGCCAGACCGGCCATGACCAGGGCAAAGAGGGTAAAGACTGACCCTGCCATGAGCCACCAATACTCAGTGTAATTGTATAGTATAAAATAAAGCACCTCTACCATGAGCAGGCTTAACCCAAAGGCCAGTAGAGTCCCCTTAAGCCCCTCCTTTGCCCAGTCCCCCAGCCCCTGGTGGGAGAGCCCGTATCTGTGTTCCAGGACGAACCCGGAATAAAACTCCAGGGGTAGGCTTATTATAAGGTAGAGCCAGAAGAAGGCCGTGTAGTACAGTGCTACCTGGAGATAATAACCCCCGGACGTGCTCGTGGCCCATTCCCTGAGGGGTACGGAGAGATAGAGGGCCATGGCCAGTAGATAGCCGAGGCCCATGAGGAGGCTTATTATTACGAGGAGATACTTGCGGCGGTTATACTCCCTGGAGTTACTATCCGGGTCTTTGGGGATAGGAACGGGAGCATTACCATAGAATGGATATGGAAGGTAGGGGCGGGTTTCAAACCCGCCCCTACATGGGATAGGGACGGGGCCGTTACCATAGAATAGATATGTATTGTCCATAGACAAGTTAACATGAGTACCCACGCAGGCTAAAGTTCGCCAAGGCGAATCTGCCTAAGGCATGACCTGCGGCTACGACTACGTATTACCTACGTGGGCAGGGGCAAGCCCTGCCCCTACAGTCGCAGGCTAAAGCCTGCGGCTACTCACTTGCTGGCCTTCGTTTGGATTCCTTAGGGGGGGTCTGACCTGGAGGCCCAGGTCTGCAATCATCTGGAGGTCTACCTGGGGGGGGCTCCCCTTTGCAGTAAGATAGTCTCCTATAATAATACTGCTGGCCCCGGTATAGAATATCCAGCTTTGCAGGTTTCTCAGGTTCTCCTGCCTGCCCCCGGCCACCTTAATCTCCTTATCCGGGAGGATAAGACGGAAGAGGGCAATAACCCCCAGTATCTCCATGGGGGAGAGGCGTTGACTATTTTCAAGGGGTGTACCGGGGATAGGGTGCAGGAAATTTAATGGTACCGTGTCCACGTCCAACTCCCTCAGGGTGAAGGCGAGTTCCAGGCGGTCCTCGGGGGATTCGCCCACCCCGAAGATACCCCCACTGCAGACCTCCATGCCTGCCTCTTTGGCCACACTGATAGTGGTGAGGCGGTCCTCATAAGTGTGGGTGGTGCAGAGGCTGGGGAAAAACCGTCTGGAGGTCTCCAGGTTGTGGTTGTAACGTCTGACGCCACTGAGATATAAGAGCTTCGCCCCCTCCTGGGTCAGGAGTCCGAGGGAGGCATGGATGGGCATAACGTCGCCATTGGCCCTTATCTCACGGCAAAGGGATACCAGTTCCCCATGGGTGAGTCTCTTGCCGCTAGTAACCAGCCCAAGGGCGCTGGCCCTGGAGGACACTGCTCCCAGGGTGGCATCCCGTACGGTCTCCTCTCCTACCAATGGGGTCTCTCCTACACCTGTCTCATACCACAATGACTGGGCACAAAACCTGCAATCTTCCGGGCATTTGCCCCGTTTGGCGCTCATTATGGCGCAACAGGTAATTTCGTTACCCTTATAGTGGTGCCTTACGGTGTTGGCCCAATAAAACAGGTCATATAACGACTCCCCTTTCAAAGATAGTAGGGGGATGGCCTCTTCCCTATTAATCCTCCCACCGGATAGTATCTTCTCTGCTAATTCTTTAAGGCTGGCGTTCATGGGATTTCACCCTTAATTCCCTATAAGCCTCAGATACCTTTTGCCATACCACCTCCGGTCTTTCCGACCTTAGATAGCTCATACAGTCGCTGCCCTGGAATGACCATACGGCTATATTCCTTACCCCCTCACCGTAAGCTATCTTTATCGCCTGGCCTACCTCCTCTTCCCTCCCCTCAGGGACCCTGAAGCCTTGTATCCAGATTTGAGGCTCCCGGCCATGCTCGGCGCATAGGGCTACCATTGTCCTGGATACATCCCTCACAAAGTCCTCCATCTTTTTGTTGAAGCAGAGCCAGTAAGGGTCTGTGCCAAAGACGTCCAGCCCTTCCAGCTTCACTGCCTCCTCCCACTCATAGACGCCGTAGCGGGGGTCAAGGGTGGGGAAGATGCACAGGGCGTTCTTTAGCCCCTTCTTGGAGGCAATCTTACATAGCGAGCCTATAAACCTTAATATGGTATCCTGTCTGAACTTCTTGACCTCCTCATTAAAATCGGCGGGCATCTCGTGCCGGTACTCCTCCAGGAATAACCTCTGGCAGGTCTGACA
>DATETB010000169.1:0-3570 GCA_035283825.1 Candidatus Brocadiales bacterium
AAGGAAGAAGAGGCCGAGATAGCCCGCAGGGCTGAGGAAGAAAGAAAGAAGGAGGCAGAGGTAGAGAAGGCGGCTGCCCATAAGGAGGAAGAGGAGGCCTTAAAAAAAGCAGGAGAGTTGGCCCGACAGCAACGGGCCGCCGTCTCTCCTGAACGAAGACGGTCGCTGGAAATGGAATCCACTATCTTTACACTACAAGGGGAGATAGCCAAGAAAAAGGACACCCTCGCTACCGAGAGGACGAGGCTGTTTGAGGATAATACCGAGTATAAGAAGCTGGTCAGGGACGTACACACGATATTGTGTGGGGAGAACACCCCCTCTGAGATAAGGGAAGAGATGCCCCTGCTAAAGGACGGGACGGCACGATGGGAAGAGAAATTAGAGGCGGTTGAGGACCGGTTAGAGGCGGTACAGAAGGAGAGGTCACTGCTAGCAGAACAGCTACAGCAAGCCCGTTCTTAACTGGTTGCACCTCCCGGTGAAAGCCTTGAAATCATAAGGGAGGCTGAAATCCTTAAAGATACGGCCCTGGCCAGTAAGTTGATGGCCCATGCTCAAGAAAAGGTCAAACTCCTGGAGGAGGAAGGGCGGCTTATAACTGCATGGGTCTCAAGGATAGAGGAGAGGAGGGGAATCATTCGGGAGGGGCTTCGGCTACTTGCCGATGCTACGAGGGGACTCTCAAGTATCAGTGCCGCTAACATGTGGGTCAGGCAAGAGTGGAAGGCTAGCTGGTCGGCCACAAAGGGGGGGCTGGTGAGACTCCTCTCCCCCAAGAAGGGGTCAGACATTGTTACCTTCATAGAGGCCCCTGCCCAGAGGAATATACGCACGTCAATGGCCGGAGTGGGCGTACTTGCCCTCATTACGGCGGCAGTCTTTGGTTGGTATTATTGTAAGAGGTGGTGTCGGCAAAACCTCAAGAGGTTAGAAGAGGCCGGCTCCCAGAATTACATAAAGGCCGCCCTGTTGCCTGCCCTCTTCAGGGTCTTACAGGGTGGGGTTACCTTGTGGCTGGTACTGGGTCTATGTTTTGGCATAGCGGCCCTGTTTGAGATTGAAGGCCCCTTTATGTACTCTCTAAAGTATGGGCTTATAGTCTTTTCCATTTATAAAGTCCTGCATGGTTTTCTGGTAGAGGCTGTAAGGCCAAAGGGGTGGGGCAGGCCACTCCTGACCTTACCCCCTCCCCTGGCCTGGCATGGCTATCTTACCCTCCATACAATCCTACTCTACTCAGCCATCTTTATCACCATTATAGGGGTTCTGGGTTCTTTTGGTCCCAGGAGCCAGGAAATACTGTGGAGGGTGTACTCCCTCAGTGTCCTTGCCCTCTTTATCTGGTTTGTGGCCCCTAAGTCAGTATTCCTGGCACTATTATCTTCACCTTCAGAGGAGGTGGTCTCCGCCCCTTCGCTCCGCTCAAGGGCAGGCTCAGGTGGACCCGATGTCAAGAAAGTGGCCCCGCCACCCGGAACCAGGTTGAGGAAGTTCCAGAGTGGATGCATCCATACCGTCCATCCACTTACTATAGCCTTCCTTGTACTCCTTGTAGTCTTAGATGGCCTGGGCCACACCTATATGACCTATGCCCTTATAGGCACCGCCATAAGTTGTGTGCTTACCCTGGTAGCTGTGGCAGTGGCAAGGAAGCTCATAACCACCTTTATATTAGATAGGCTGGCCCGCAAGAGGCCCGTTGGAGAGGATGAAGGCGTAGTAGCTTTCAAGGTTACCAGGGGTATAGTGGATTATTCTTCAGTCATAGTATCTATTATCGTAATAGTGAGTTTGTGGGTGGCTACCCTTGCGGACTTTGCCAGTACACCTGCGGCCCCGGGGCCATTCAAGGGCTTCGCCTCGGAGATAGGAAGCGTCCTGAGGATAACGGCAAGGGTATTGGGGTACAAATTGGGCCTGGGAGAGGGGGGATACACTACGCCCCTTAAGATTATAGTAGGGCTCATCCTGGTGGCCATCTCATTCCTGGTGGCCGCCGCTATAAGGCGACTCCTCCAGAGGAGGCTTCTAACCAGGTTGAACCTGGAGAGGGGCATGGAGTCCACCATCTCTTCTATAATAACCTATGTCATCATTGCCTTCTCGGTACTCTTCGCCATGAGTGTAGCGGGGGTACCTCTAAGGAGCCTCGCCTTCTTCGCTGGGGCACTGGGTATTGGTATTGGTTTTGGTTTGCAGAACATCATCCACAACTTTGTCAGCGGTATTATACTCCTTTTTGAAAGGCCTGTGCGGGTAGGAGACATCGTCATTCTGGGTCCGGAACTTGGGGGCACGGTGGAGAAGATAGGCCCAAGGAGTACAACCATCGTTACCCCGGATAATATTGCAGTGGTGGTGCCTAATTCCAAATTAATAGACTCCCAAATTGTAAACTGGAGCCAACCCACGAGTATGATGCGGGTGCATATAAGTGTGGGCGTGGCCTATGGGTCCAATCTGGAACTGGTGAAGAATTGCCTGCTAGAGGTGGCGAAGAAACACCCTCTGGTCAGGCAGTATCCCGAGCCCATGGTCCGCTTTGAGAAGTTCGGAGACAGTGCCCTCCTCTTTGAACTCATCTACTGGGTGGATAATGCCTACGCAAGGTGGGTGACTCTGAGCGAACTGAATTTTGCCATAGATAAGACCTTCAGGGAACATAACATCTCCATCCCCTTCCCCCAGCAAGACCTGCATATACGTACCGTGTCGCCATCCACTTCAGGTGGACCGCAGGAGACAAAGGGGGCAAAAGCTAGAGAGTAGCAAACTAGGGGATAGGGGGTAGGGGATAGCAATATAAAATCTTGCTACTCCCTATACCCTACTCCCTGCCTTACCCCCTACCCCCTAGTTATTGTACCCCATCTCCCCTTGACAAAAGGGCAAATTGATTTAGTATAGGGGCAAAGATAGTAGCAGTAGGGGCAATTCGGGCATTGCCCCTACAACTTTTTACTGAGCGTGATGAAAGAAATGTCCTTGCACACAAAGAGATTCTGGGCTAGCAAAAAAGGGGGGTTCTTCTCAGTATTTTTAGGGTTATTAGTCTCCTTCCTGGCCATCTCCTTAACCTTGCCAGAACCCAGTCAGGCCCTCTTCCTGGATTGGTACACGGGGGAAAAGGCCCCTAAGTACCGCCTCCCAGGTGCAGTCTGTTCCTACGTAGACAGGTTCTACGTAGACCCGGAGAGGATACACGCCCAGCATATGGCCGTTGAGGGCCTGAATTGGATAGAGAGGCTTCTGCCAGAGGTACAGGTGGAGTTTGTGGAGACCAATGGCACCCTGGAGATTACGGCTGGGGAGGCCAAAAAGAAACTAGACGCCTCCAAAGTCCAGAACCTGGACGATGCCCTTGTCGTGTTAAAGGAGGGCCTCCTATTTGTCCAGACAAACATGGAGGACGCCTCAAAGGCTAGCGACGTAGAGTACACTGCCATAAATGGGATGCTGGGGGACCTGGACCCCCATTCGGTCTTCCTCCCACCAAAGGAGTACAAGGAATTTATGATAGGCACCTCTGGGAAGTTCGGTGGCCTGGGGATGGTGGTGGGGATAAGA
>DATETB010000170.1:0-5287 GCA_035283825.1 Candidatus Brocadiales bacterium
GCCACTAAAAAATAGTTGACATTTACTACCCTTATGCTACCATTTCCACTACCCTATATCCTTATATCCATTTATATCATAAAAAAAGGAGACATCAATGGCTGCAAAGAAGGGACAGGAAATCCTGGTAGTGGCTAGTAAGGTACGTGAGTATATCAAATCAAAGGGCTGTCTTACCTCCGGAGAGTTGGTTCCGGCGTTGAGCAGTAAGCTACACTGTTGTATAGACGGTGCTATAGCTAGGGCAAAGGGCAACGGCAGAAAGACCGTGAATGCCAAGGACGTGTAGCGCACTGCCATCTTATACGTCCAGAATAACTGAAATGGGGGTACTAACTAGCTTCTAGTTTCTGTTTTAATAGTTCATTGACCATCTGAGGGTTGGCCTTACCTTTGGTCTTGCGCATTATCTGACCCACTAGGAAGGTAATGGCAGTCTTTTTACCCTTTTTATAGTCGGTCAATGCGTTAGGGTTTTCGGTCAGTATCGTCTGGATAATACCCTCTAGCTCGGCCCTGTCGCTTATCTGAAGGAGGCCCCTCTCATGGATTATCTGAGGGGCCTTCTTCTTGGTATCTACCATCTCTACAAAGACCCCTCTGGCCACAGGCATACTCACTGTACCGGTTTCCACAAGCTTTACCAATTCCACCAGCATCTCAGGGCCTACGGGGAAGTCCTTTATTTCAAGCCGCCTCTCCTTGAGTTCCCTCAAGACGTCGTTGGTTACCCAGTTACAAACTACCTTGGGAGATTCGTAGTGCGCCACGCACCTCTCAAAGTAGTCTGCTACGGCCTTATCCTCGGTAAGCACCCCGGCATCGTAGTCAGAGAGGCCCAGCTCCGTTACAAAGCGGTTTCTCCTGGCCAGTGGTAGCTCGGGGAGGGTGGCCCTCAGTTCCTCCAGCCACTGGTCTTTTATCACCACGGGGGCCAAATCAGGCTCAGGGAAATAGCGGTAGTCATGGGCCTCCTCCTTGGTACGCATCCTTTCGGTCCTCTCGCGGAGTTCGTCCCAGAGCCTCGTCTCCAGGGCTACCACCCCCCCACCCTCCAATACCCCCATCTGCCGTCCCGTCTCGTACTCCAGGGCCTTTAGTACCGCCTTCATGGAGTTAAGGTTCTTTATCTCTACCCGGTTGCCCAGCTTCTCTTGCCCTGTGGGTCTCAGGGAGATGCTGGCCTCAAACCTCAGCGAGCCCTCCTGCATCTTGCAGTCTGAGACCTCAGTGTAAAGGAGTACGTTCCTTAAGGTATTCATGTAGGCCTCTGTCTCCTCCAGACTCCTCATGTCAGGGTAGGTGACTATCTCCAATAGAGGCACCCCTGCCCGGTTGAAATCCACCAGGCTATAGTCTGCCCCAGGTTCTTCGGGGTGGATGAGCTTGCCGGCCTCTTCCTCCAGGTGGACGTTGTGGATGCGTATACTTCTTTTCTGGTCGTCGTACTTTATCTCAAGGCAGCCATCCACTCCCAGGTTCAGGTAGTTCTGGGATATCTGGTAGTTTTTGGGCAGGTCCGGGTAGTAATAGTTTTTTCTATCAAAGGTGGTGAATTGGTTTACTCTGCAATGCAGGGCAAGGGTTGCCTTAAGGGCCATCTCAAAGCCCTTTTTGTTCATAACGGGTAGTACCCCAGGAAGCCCCAGGCAGACCGGACATACCAGGGTGTTGGGCGGTGCACCAAATCTGTTGAGGCACCCGCAGAAGAGTTTTGTCTCCGTCAGGAGTTCCGCGTGGGTCTCAAGTCCTATGACTGTCTCGTATTGCATTGTATGATTAGGTGATGGACTAAAAAAGACCATAGACTATAGACCATAGACTATAGACTATAGACTTTAGACTGTGGGTCTTTTTAGTCCATAGTCTATAGTCCATAGTCCAAAGTCCTCTGTAGTTAGTATCCTGAATTCTGACTACGGACTACCGTATTCTTTCCCTACTCCCTACTCCCTGTCCCTGAAAACATTGGAAATTGGAAATTGGAAATTTTAATCCGCCTCAGGCGGACTAATTTACAACTTACAATTTACAATTCTTTTCTCTCCCTACCCCCTATCCCCTAGTTATGGTATTACCTCCACCTCTCCGGGAGGCAAGGTCTTTCCAGAGTCTTTTACCGCCTTTTCCCTGATGGACAGGACGCCATCGGGTAGTGACTTTTTTAGTATCCAGGAGACTAAGCTCCTTGGGGCGTAGAAGCCTGGCTGGACGGCCACCTCAAGTGTTAGTAGCGTCCCTACCGGGTTATGAGGCTCTATAGACCAACGCCCATCGTACACCTTCATATTGCCACCCACCAGCCGGAAATCTATCCTGTTGGGGGGGCTCTCCTTTACTGACAGCAGTAGTTCCATGGATACCAGGAAGTGTTTAAAGACCTCCTCTACGGTAACTGTGTTACCCTGGCGTTCTATCACCTTGCATTTGGTCATGTGGGGTACAAATTCTGCCATGTGTTCATAGTCAGTGAGTACCTTCCACACCACTGCAGGCTCTGCCTCAACAGGGAGTACTATTCTTACGTGCAGGGGCCACTTTCCTGCCTCCGGGGCCTCGGCCTCCACCAGCATCTGCCCCTCTTTGGGTATGGTAATGTAAGAGGTCTGGCCTTCCCGCTGGCAGATAAATATGGCCATAAAAGGGATAAGAAACACCTTCAGGATATTTTGAAAGACGTGTCCCCTCATGGTTTCAAATAAGTCCTTATAGCCTCTTCAAACCTCATAGGTTCAAGGCCAAAATCCTTTTTCATGGGCGTTATATCGCCGGTGTTATCTATTTGGAGCATGATTAGTTGTTCCCTGGTGAGCATGGGTTTAGGAGAGGTCTTTTCCATCAGGTACGCCATGGGCCAGGCCAGGGTTACGGGCACGTGAAGTTTTATCCGCCTTGCCCCCATGACTTTCATAACGGTATCCAGTATCTCATCAATGGCAAGCGTCTCCGGCCCACCCAGTTCATAAGTCCTGTTTACGAGGTTAGTATCAAGGGCTGCCTTCACGAAGCAGTGGGCAACGTCTCCCACGTAGACAGGCTGCATCCTGGTCTCTCCAGAACCGATGACTGCCAGAAAAGGCAGGGGCCAGGTCTGGCGGATTAGCTTTGCAAACATATTGACGAATTCATCGTCCTTGCCACAGATTATAGAGGGGCGGAAGATGACGTAAGGCAGTCCGCTAGACCTTACGGCTAGCTCCCCTAACCACTTGGTAGTGTGATAGCGGCTCGGGGCATCCGGGCGTGTCCCCATGGCGCTCATATGTACAAATTTTTTTACCCCGGCCCTTACACCAGCAGTCACTACGTTGTAGGTTCCCTCTGCATGGACCCTCTCAAAGGTAACAGAGGGTGGTATCTCCCTGATGATCCCCACCAGGTGTATCACTGCCTCTATCCCCCTCATTGCCCCTTCCAGGCTAGAGAGGTCTGTAATGTCTCCATCGCAGAACTCTACAGTCAGGTTTTCCAGTACGTTGCGGGTAGAGGCCCTTCTGGCCAGGCATCTGACCTGTTGGCCTTCCTGGAGTAGTTTCCTTACTATGCTCCTTCCTACGAAGCCGGTGCCGCCTGTAACCAGTATCAATCCTCTATTCCCCCTCCGATAGGGCGATGGCCTCAATCTCCACCCCTGCACCCCTGGGCAGTCCGGAGACTGCAATGACGGAGCGGGCTGGCCTGGGTGATCGGGGTGAAATAAAGTATTCGTCGTAGACCTTGTTGACGGCCCCGTAGTCCTCTATCCTGGCCAGGTAGATGGTGGTCTTGACCACCCTGTCCAGGGAGGAGCCATCGGCCTCCAGGATGGCCTTCAGGTTTTCCAGTGCCTGCTGGGTCTGGACTCCAATGTCTCCCGTAACTAGCTGGCCGGTTATGGGGTCAAGTGGTATCTGCCCTGAGACAAAGAGGAATGGGCCGCTGCGGATGGCCTGAGAGTAGGGGCCAATGGCCTGAGGGGCCCTGGAAGTAGAGATAGCCTGTTTTTCTGGCATCTATGTCTTCCCCCAAAGTCCTGGTTATGGACTGCCAGAGACCTGGACAAGTTCGTTCACAGCAGGCACCTTGGAGCCATTGTTAAGTGTCCTGGAGAGGAGTTCTATCACGTGGAGTGTCTCCACGCTAAGGTCTTTTGAGGCGGCCAGGTCTGCCAGCTGAAGGACGCAACCAGGACAACTTGTGGCCACTATCCGGGCGCCTGACTTGTCTACGGAGTTTATTTTGTGCTCGCCTATCTTCATGGACAAATCCCTGTAGATTATACTGAATACACCTCCGCCGCCACAGCACCTATCCGCATATTCCATCTCTTTCAGTCTGGCACAGCGGCTGAGGACCGTCCGTGGCTCCCTGGTAACGTTAAGACCCCATTTTAGATGGCAAGGGTCATGATAGGTTACAGTGGTATCCAGGGGTTCGGGGCGATACTGGGTAAACTTTTCCAGGAAGACGGAGATGTCATACATCTTTTCAGTCATGGGTCTCCAGGGCTCCCCAAGGAGTCTCAGGTATTCCCTCTTTATAGTGAGGAGACAGGTACTGCAGGCGGTGACGATGGCATCCAGCTTCTCTGCCTCAAAGACCTCTCTGTTCTTTTCTGCCAGGATCCTGGTTGCGGTGGTATCTCCTAGACTCCGTGCCGGGATACCACAGCAGACCTGGTAGGGGGGTACTACCACCTCTATGTTGAGCTTATTCAGGACGTCAATAAGGGACTCGGCAATATTAGGATAGATATAGTTAGTGAGACAGCCCACAAAGAACCCTACCCGCATCTTGGGGTTAGACAGTCTCCGGGTCTCCGAGAAGCGGTCCAGGACGGTGCGTTGGGCAAGGTGTGGCACCCAGCGCCTGCCCATAAAGAAGAGGGGCAGATGTCGGAGGCTGCCCTTTCTCTGGCCGGGGATAAGTCTTTGGCTCCAGGAGGCTACCCGGATGGCCAGGTCAAAGAGTCTCCTCCTGGGCAGGAGGTATCGTAGTACGAACTTGGCCATCAGTGGGATGCCCATGTTCTTCTCTATCCCCTCCAGGAGGGCGTCTATTATCAGGCCGAAATCTACCCCTGAGGGACAGGTGGCCTGGCACCGCAGGCATTTTTTACAGGAGTAGATATAGTCTCTTAGTTCTTTTGAGTAAAAAATCTCCCCCCGAAAGATGGCCTCTGCCAGGGTTATCCGCCCTCTGGCCACACGGGTCTCATCCCCCGTTTCTATGAATACAGGGCAGACAGAACGGCACTTGCCACACCTGGCACACTTGTCTATCTCACGTTTTACCTCTGCCGGCACCA
>DATETB010000171.1:0-11679 GCA_035283825.1 Candidatus Brocadiales bacterium
CATGTATTCATCGTGGGTAATCCTTCGGTTTATCTCTGCAAATTCCCTGGCACGGTAACAGGGGTGGTACTGCTCCATTACGTTCAGGTAGGTATTCGGGGAGATTTCTTCGGCCAGGAAGTCAATGACTGCCCTACTGCCCGCCACGCCGTTGGGCATGACCAGGTGCCTGACCAGTAACCCCCTGACTGCCAAGCCCTCTTCTATCACCAGGTCTCCCACCTGCCTGTGCATCTCCCTGAAGGCGGCCCGTGCCACCTCTGGGTAATCCTCAGCCCCGGAAAACCTCTTGGCCCACCGGCCTTCACTATACTTAAAGTCGGGCATGTAGACATCTATGGCCCCCGCCAGGAGTCTCAGGGTCTCCACGGATTCGTATCCGCCGCAGTTGTAGACGGTAGGCACCCTTAGCCCTTTGTCCCTGGCGATTGCCAGGGCCTCCATAATCTGGGGTGTAACATGGGTGGGGGTGACAAAGTTGATGTTGTGACAACCTGAGGCCTGGAGGGAGAGCATTATGTTGGCCAGGGTCTCCACGGCAACCTCTTCGCCTTCTTTGTAATGGCTGATGGTATAATTCTGGCAGAAGAGGCATCCCAGGTTACAGCCTGCAAAGAAGAGGGTGCCTGAGCCGTGGCGTCCTACCAGTGGCCTTTCCTCCCCAAAGTGCGGGCCGTAGGAGGAGACCACCGCCCTGGCGGCGATACCACAGAACCCCTTCTTGCCCTCCAGCCTCTGGGCCTTACAGTTTCTGGGGCAGAGCCTGCAAGGGGACATTAATTGGTAGGCCTCTTCTATCCTTTTCTCCCACGTGGTTAGTTTCATTGGGACCTCTGTCCCCCATCAAGGGGGAGGAAAGTTACTTTACCACACTTATATTATATTCTAAATCACTGCTGCCCAAAATAACCTGACCAGGCTGTTTTTCCCCTTATAAAATAAGGTTTTGAGACAGAATTTTGACATTGTTCTAACCAGGGTTACCTTACCTCCGACTCTGGTTTGTTTGTGTAGCCGCAACCTTTAGGTTGCGTCTCTCCTCTATCAAGAGGGGCAGGGGGTGTGTTAAAACGCAGGCTAAAGTTCGCCCGCCTGGGGCGGATTTTCAACCTGAGGCGAATCTGCCTTAGGCACGACCTGCGGCTACTCAGGGGGCATTATAGCGTTAAAGCGATTTCTTAAGATTATCTTGGACAACAGTAATTCTAGCTCTTCGTAAATAGCTTCAGTACCAGTTCAACCCCTGGCCTGGGTAGTTCGCGCTTTATGATTAGGGATTCAATTATTATATAGTCTTCTGCTCCGGTCAGCCCCTCCAGAAAACAACCCAGGGATTTAGACTCGCAGTGGAAATTGAGTTTCATATAACTCCTGTATTGGTCTAGTCCAAGCTGGGTTTCCGCCTTTATTGTATCTCCTGCCTGGTCGGGCCTGTAGGAAGGGTCAATGGAGAGGTCGACTATGCCACAAGAGACTGCCCTGTTTGTTACCTTATCATAGACCTCCCTTTTTGCTCGTAAGGACTTCGTCAGGCGATGGAAGGCCCCCGCCGTCTCTACTATTTCCTTATCTTCCAGTTCGCTGAGTGGTCTAAAGCCTGTCAGTCTTTGTTTATTCTTGGCGATTTCCAATTGCAGTCTATTTTCCTCTCCTTTAGCCGCTTCCAGTTTACGGACCTTTCCGCCCAGGACACGGGAATTCACAAAGAGGAAGACTACCAGCAGTGGTACTATAGGAAGCAGTATCTTTACGAATGGAGGTATCTTTCCAAGGCTGATTTTAGGCGTTTCCAATTGAGTCTCCTCACTCTATTTTATTCTTATGACCACCGTAAAGTCTCGCTGGCTAAGGGAGGTACTCCCCCTCATCACAGAGCCTGTCTTATCAGATTCTATTTTCACTTCACCCAGGTCGGGGGAGGTGAGAAGGAGGGAAAAGAATTCATTGAAGCGTTTGTTTGTCAGAGAGGGGTTGGCCCCGGTTACCTGTCCTTTGAGTTTCAGTCTCCAATCGGTCGGGGTCTCCCTCAGTTCCAGTAGCTCCAGGTGCATCTCTGGGGGTATGCTGAGGCTTATGGTTCTAAGTATCTTTGCCCAGCCGTCTTTGGGTCCCTTTATCTTTCCCAGGAGGGCCAGTTTCAACTCCTGCTGTCTCCTATCCTCATTAACCCTGTCCATCTCCTGCAATTTGGGTTGTAACTCAGACAGGTCTGCATTTAACACGGTAATGTTTTTCCAGTGTGGGCGGCCATCTATCCAGAGCCATGTGAAACGCAGTATTAGAAGAGTAACAAAAAGGATGGCGGCGGCCTCTACAGCTATTTTGGCCCAATGGACCCTTTGCTGCGACTGGACTTCCTGGGCCAGGAGGTTTAACTCTGAACGTTCTGGCCCGTTCCATGCCAGGCCCAGGGGGAGGATGAACTGCTGGAGGGAATTCCTGAACTCCTCCATCCGCTCCCCCAGGGGGGATAGGTCAAGCCCTGGAGGGAGATACATTTCTGTCTTGATACCCACCTCCTGAGTCAGGGCCTCTATTACCTCTTGAGGTTTGTCTATGTCTCCCAGGAGGATTATCCTCTGGGGTTCAAGCCCCCTGACCCGTTGCTTCAGGTAGAGTAGAGACCGCTTTAGCTCGGCTATCAGGCGGACCTGTAGCCCACCCGCTTCTCCTGTCAGCTTTAGTGGGAAGTCCCTGGGGAAGCGGAGGTTGCCTTGATGGAAGATTACTATGGTGCCTTTTCCCTCTTCCACCAGAATCCATGCAAGGGTCTCTTCCTTTAGGCCCCCGCTCATCTTGAAGAGATTTAAGAGCACTGAGGGTATTACGGTGATGGAGTTAAAGCGCAGGTCTGCCTCTTTTAATACCTGGAAGTATTCCTTGACGTCCTTTGCATTGGCCCGGGCAATGAGGACCTCTTTTTTTTGTGCACCTTTTTCCTCTGATTCCCCCACCAGTTCATGGGCATGGATTAATTCCCCTACGGGCAATGTGAGGTCTTTTTTGGCCTCCCTGGCGGCAGCGAGGCTTAGGTTTACCTTGCTCATGGGAGGTAGGGGTACCTGCAGGTAATCTATGGATGGGTAGTTGAGGAGGGCATTAACCTTCTTCCCGCGGAAGTCTTCTCCCTGGAGGAGGGACTGGAGCTTTGGGCCTGCGTCTTTCAGCCCCCCCTCGGGGAGTTCCAGCACGGCAAAGTTGGTGACTTCAATCCCTGTGGGCAAGGTAACCAGTTCCACTACCCTGATTTTCTTAGAGGTTACCTCCAGGCCTATGAGGGGTTCGGCGCTAGCCATAGTTTTTAGATGTTGGAGACCTCTGGAAAACCCCGCTCATTGTCATTCTGAGGGAGCGAAGCGACCGAAGAATCTCCTGAACTACCAGATTCTTCGCTTCGCTCAGAATGACACATTGCGTTGCCGTGACTTTTTCAGAGGTCTCATTATATAATGCAGGGGCGGGTTTTAAACCCGCCCCTACGCCCTCTCATCGGTTTACTTATTCATGAGTTGTCCAAGGGAGCCGTACAGGGGGAGGAATATGGAAATGGCTACAAAGCCGACTATAATGGCCAGGAAGCCTATCATGGCAGGTTCTACATAGGCGAAGACCATCTTGATAGTCTTGGGTATCTCACGGTCGTAGTATTGACTCACCTTTTCCAGACTCTTGTCCATTTCTCCACTTACCTCACCGACTTGTACCATACGCACTACCATCGGTGGAAACTGTTTGCTCTTTTTAAGCGATTCTGACAGTTGACGGCCTGTCCTTACCTGTTCCCTGGAAGTACGTATGACTTTGGCGATTACTGCGTTGTCAACCACCTTTTCCACTATGGTTAGGGACTGGATGACATCCACCCCGGCCTTGGAAAGGAGGGCCATGAAGTGGGCGAACCTAGTGAGGGCAATACTGCGCAGGAGTACCCCATAGATAGGGACGCCCAGCGCAAACTTATCCAGTGCCATCCTGCCCCATGGATAGCTGGCGATTACCCTAAAAATTACAACCACTGAAACAATACCACCCAGAATGTAGTACCAGTTGTACCTCATGAAGCTGCTAAAGCCAATTACTATCCTGGTAGGTAAGGGCAGGGGGATTTCCAGTTCCACCAGTATCCCGGTAATCTTGGGGAAGACGAAGGCAAAGAGGAACCCCACCAGGAGGATTATGGCGCCGAAGAGGAGTTTCGGATATAAAGTGGCCTGTTTTATGTTTGACCTTAGATCCTCCGACCACTCCAGGAAGTAACCTATATCGGTCAGCACCTTATCCACTTCTCCTGTGGCCTCGCCTGCCTTAAGGATGTTCACGTAGAGTTCTGAGAAGGCCTTCGGGTGGCGACTGAGGGCCTCAGAGAGCCTCCGTCCCCCCTGGACGTCGTTCTTCACCTCCATTATTATCTGTTTGAACCTGGGGTCTGTGGTTTGTTCTGTTAGGTCCTCCAGGCCCTGCAGGATGGGGATGCCAGCGCTCAGGACGGTGGAGAGGTGGTGGGTAAAGGTGATGACCTCCCGTGGTTTTATCTTCCCCCAGCTTAAGAAAGACCCTCCTCCACCTTTCACTTTGGCATCGGAGGCAGTTAAGAGGTAGTAACCCTCCTGAGAAAGCTTGGCAGTTAGCTCTTGTTCGCTCCCTGCCGAAGATACCCCTTTGACAGTCTTTCCGTGGTCATCTATAGCCGTGTAGCTGTACTGAGGCATTTTGCCGTTGCCGTTCCTTAAAAGTTAGGGGGTAGGGAGTAGGGGGTAGCAATCTTTTGTTTTACTACTCCCTACTCCTGAAAACATTGGAAATTAGAAATTGGAAATTTTAAAATTTCTAATTTACAACTTACAATTTCCAATTCTTTTCCCTCCCTACCCCCTACTCCCTAGATTATATTCCAGCTACTTTTTGTACCTCTTCCAGGGAGGTGATGCCTTGTCGTACCTTTTCCAGTCCGTCCTCCTTAAGGGTCTTCATCCCTTGACTGATGGCCAGGGCCTTCATGGCAGAGCCGTCCGCCCTTTTTACAATGAGTTCCGAGAGTTCCGGGGTGATGGTCAAGAGTTCAATTAGTGCGACTCTACCCCTGTAGCCCGTACCTCTACAGCTAGGACACCCCTTACTTTTGTAACATTTAGTCAGTTGCCCCTCCCAATCCATATCCTTTAAGCGAACGGGGTCAGGGGTGGTCTCTTCTTTGCACTGTTTGCAGAGTATCTTGACCAGCCTCTGGGCTATGACGCCGACCAGGGAAGAGGATACCAGGAAGGGCTCTACGCCCATGTCTATGAGCCTGGGTATTGCCCCCACGGAGTCGTTGGTGTGGAGGGTACTGAAGACTAGGTGGCCGGTCAAGGCAGACCGCACTGCCATCTCTGCTGTCTCGCCGTCCCTGGTCTCACCCACGAAGATAACGTCAGGGTCCTGCCTCAAGATGGCCCTCAGCCCTGCGGCGAAGGTGAGACCGGCCTTAGGGTTTATCTGGGACTGGCGGATGAGGGGGAGTTCATACTCTACAGGGTCTTCCAGCGTTATGATTTTTCTCTCCAGGCTGTTGAGGAAGGTCAGGGTGGAGTAGAGGGTAGTGGTCTTACCTGAACCCGTAGGGCCGGTGACCAGGATGATACCGTGGGGCTTGTTAATCATTTTCTTAAATATCTCCAGGTTGGAAGAGAAAAAGCCCAGGCCCTCCAACCCCCTGACCAGCTTTTCTTTGTCCAGTAACCTCATGGCGACAGTCTCGCCAAAGGTGGTGGGAAAACTGTTGACCCTGATATCTACTGCCTTGCCGCCCACGTTGGTCTTTATCCTCCCATCCTGGGGTATCCGTGCCTCAGAGATGTTCATACCAGACATGATTTTTACCCTTACGGTGATGGCGGATTGAAATTTCTTGGGGATGGTGGCCCCCTGACAGAGCACACCGTCTATCCTGTAACGGGTTCTTATGAGGTTTTCCTCTGGTTCTATGTGGAGGTCCGTAGCCTCTGATTGGATGGCGTAGGCTATGAGCAAATCCAGGAGTCTCACCATAGGGGGCGACATACCCGCTTCTGCTTCATCTACGACCTCCACCTCTTTTTCCAGCCTCTGGACGGTCTCCTCTATCTCTGCCTCCAGTCTCCCCCCGCTGGGCATACCTCCAACGGCGGCCTTGGCGCCGTAGTAGCCATTCAAGGCCTGGACCATATCCTCCTCTGTGGTGGCTACGACCTGGACGAAATAGCCGGTCAACTCCTGCAGTTCGTCTATGGCCTCTACGTCAAAGATGTTAGACATTGCCACTTTTAAGGTGCCGTTGCTGAGGCTGACTGGCATGGCCTTGTGTTTCCTGGCGAAAGGCTCGGGTAGTAATTTTGTGAGGTCTTCGGAGATGGTTGCCTCCCTGAGGCTAACGAAGTCCATCCCGGCATCGGCGGCCAGGATTCTCATAATGCTCTCCTGGGTAACGAACCCCAGGGTGTTGAGCACCTCTCCCAGGAGGGACCCTGTCCTGGCCTGTTCCTTGAGGGCCATCTCCAGTTGGTCCTGGCTGATGGCGCCCTCTTTTACTAATCGTTCTCCCAGTCTTATCCTGGCCATCACACTATACAAAACCTCCGTGGGTATTTTAAATCTTGCCAGTTCAAGAGACAAGACCATTTTAGGGGATAGGGGGGGGATTGGAAATTAGAAATTGGAAATTTTAAAATTTTCAACTTCCAATTTACAATTCATTACCCCGTATTCCCTACTCCCTACTTGTTCCCAGGTGGCGGAGCACCTGGGCTATGCCCTAGTTTAAGGTTGCCCGCTCGTTTTCTCACCGGCACCAGGGCTAAATGTGCAGACAATCCCTATTAAATCCCTATTAATCAGTTCTCCTTTGGCCATGAGGGCTGCCCTTTCCAGACAGCTCTCCAGTTCTAAGAAATGCCCTGGCCAGTGGTATTCCATAAGGGCCAGGAGGGCTTCTTCGGATAATCTCAGGTCAGGCCTGTTTATCCTGTACCTAATCTTTTCCAGGAATAATCCGGCCCACAGGGGGATGTCGGCCCTCCTCTCCCCCAGTGGTCCGAGTTCTATGGGTATCGTATTCAACCTGAAGTAGAGGTCTTTATTAAAGGTCCCCTCTTTAACGGCCATCTCCAGGTTATCACTGGTGGCTGCTATTATTCTTACGTTTGCCTTTCTGGCTTCAGTACTGCCGACCATTTCAAACTCCCCGGTTAGGAGTGTCCGCAGTACCTTAGTCTGGATGGAGAGTGGCATCTCTCCTATCTCATCCAGGAACAGCGTCCCCCCCTCGGCTAGTTCAAGTTTCCCCTTGTGCACCTTTCTCTCACGTAAGACACTACGGATGAAGCCCTTTTCGTAACCAAAGAGTTCCCCTTCCAGTTGTGTAGGGGGCGTGACCATACAGTCTAACGCAATAAAAGGCCTTTCCCTCCTGGGAGAGATAGAGTGGATAGTCATGGCTAATAGGTCTCTGCAGGTGTCCCTTTCACCGTGGAGTATCATGGGGTTATCGCTACCTGCCACCTTTTTGACCAGTTCATCTATTTCTTGCTGGTTAAGGGGTTTGTGTATCAATGTTATTGCCGAGGTATAGTAGAAAGAGTCCAGGGCCTGGTTTATCTCCTCATCAGTAGCGGTGACGACCTGGACTACGTACCCGGTCAGTGATTGGAGTTCATCTATGACCAGCACGTTAAAGGGGTCTGTCATAACCACCAGCAGGACACTGTCTTGTATGCCCAGGGGCAATACCTTATGCCTTAAGACGAAGGCCTTGGGTACTAACTTCAGGACGTCTTCGGGGACCTTAATCTCCTTGAGGCTGATGAAGTCAATGTCTGCATTCTTTGCCAGGGACCTTTTAATGGCTTTCCGGCTTGCGTAACCAAGCTGGCAGAGTACCTCTCCCAGGAGTTCCCCTGTCCTGAGCTGTTCCTTGAGGGCCATCTCCAGTTGTGCAAAGCTGATGAGCCCATCCTGTATTAGCCTCTCTCCAAGCTTCATCTTCTTGTCCACAAGTAGTGGCACGTTGTCCGCCTGAGGCGGATGCCCCTACTGCCTCTCTACTCCCTAGTTATATTGTATTTCTTTATCCTGTGCCAGAGGCTTCTTTCTGTTATCCCCAGGAGTTTGGCGGCCTTCACCTGTACCCCCTCTGTCTTTTCTAATGCCTCCAGGATAAGCCTCCTCTCTGTAGTGGCAAGGGTACTATCTAGACTGCCATTGGTCGCACATGGGACGGGGCTTGAACCCTCCAGTGTGGTCACGTAGAGGGGCAGGCAGTCTTTGGTGATGAGGTCCCCTTCCGCAATGACCGCGGCCCGTTCCATGCAGTTCTCCAGCTCCCTCACGTTCCCTGGCCAGGGATAACCGATGAGGAGTTCCATGGCGTCCTGGGAGATACCGCGGATGTCTTTCTTTACCTTTTCCCTGGCCTCTTTAAGGAAGTGCTCTACCAGCATGGGGATATCGCCCTCCCGTTCTCTGAGGGGGGGGAGATATACGGGTACCACGTTCAGCCTGAAGAAGAGGTCTTCCCTGAAGGTCTTTTCCTCTACGGCCTTCTGGAGGTTCTTGTTTGTGGCGGCTATGACCCTGACGTCCACCTTGATGGTCTTGGTCCCCCCTACCCTCTCAAACTCCCTCTCCTGTAGTACCCTGAGTATCTTGGCCTGGGTAGGTAGTGTCATGTCTCCTATCTCGTCCAGGAAGATAGTCCCTTCATTAGCTAACGCAAACTTGCCCGCCTTCTGGGCTACGGCCCCGGTGAAAGAACCTTTTTCGTGTCCGAATAGTTCGCTCTCCAGTAACCCCTCCGGGATGGCTACGCAGTTGAGTTTTACGAAGGGTTTATCCCTCCTGGGGCTGTGGGTGTGTATGGCCTGGGCAATGAGTTCTTTGCCGGTGCCGCTTTCGCCATAAATAATTACGGAGGAATCAGTGCCTGCCACCTTTTTTACAAGGGCAAAGACCTCCTGCATGGGCCCACTGTTGCCAACGATGTTTTCAAACTCATATTTTTTCTTGAGGCTTTCCGCTAATTTGTCTACCTCTAGCTGGAGCTGTCTCTTTTCCAGGGCGCGGCGGAGGATTATAAGAAATTCTTCCAGCTTGATGGGCTTGACAAAGAAGTCGTAGGCCCCTTCCTGGACGGCCTGGATGGCAAGTTCCTTGGAGCCGTGGGCGGTCATAATTATTATGGGGATGGCGAGGTCTAGTTCTTTCAGCTTCCTTATGGCCTCAATACCGCTCATCCCAGGAAGCCTTACGTCCATGAGTACGAGACTATAAGCCTCCTTTCTGACCTTGGTGAGGGCCTGCTCGGCACTGGTGGCAGAATCCACCTCATAGTCCTTCTTCCGTAGCACCTCCCCCAGGAAGAACTGTATTCCCTCGTCGTCGTCTACTACAAGTATTTTTTCTTTCATGGTCAGGTTACTGGTCGTGCCAGAGGCCGATTCGTCCGCCTGAGGCGGAGCGAACATGTCCGCATCATGGCTGACATGTTGGCAGTTCTACTATAAAGGTTGTCCCTTTCTCCTCGTCGCTATCTACACTTATTTGTCCCCCATGGGAGGAGATAATACGGTGGGTGATGGGAAGCCCCAGCCCCGTACCGCGTGCCTTGGTGGTATAAAAGGGGAGGAATATCCGCTCCTCCTCCTCCGGGGGGATAAAAGAACCTGTATTGTGAAACCTCAGCGAGACCTTCCCGGAGGCCTTGCCCCGGGAGGTAAAACCTTCTCCAGGGGAACTGGTTATAGTTACCCTGCCACCCTTGGGGGTTGCTTCAAAGGCATTGAGAATTACGTTCTCAAGGGCCCTGGTAAGCTTTTCTGGCCTGGCCAGGACAGGAGGGAGGTTTTCGGTTAATCTCTCCACCACATCCAATTGGTGGTTGGGGAAACGGTATTTGATGGAAGAGAGGGCATCCTTGAGGAGGGGGTTAACGTCCTGAGGTGTGGGGTCTGAGGCCTCTACGTGGGCAAACTCTAGTACCTCTCCCACCAGGGTGTTCATCCTGTCTACCTCTTTTATTATTTTTTCGGCATAGACCACATGGGGGTGAGCAGGGTCCACCTCTTCTTTTATCAGTTCCATTAGCCCTCGGATGGAGGCCAGGGGGTTTCTAATCTCATGGGCAATCCCTGCCGCCATCGTGCCAAGCCCTGCCATCTGGTCGGCCTGTCTCAGCCACAGCCTTATCAGTTCCATCTCAGAAGGGTCCTGGAAGGTTATCATTATCCCGGAGACCTTCTTATACTTGCCTTCCATCGGGACGATCCTGCCCTTAAAAAGTAGTGGGCCCTTTCTGACCAATCCTGTTGCATTAGGAGACATGGTCGGTAGCTCTATATCCGCAAAGGTATGGGTGCAGCCTTCGTTAAGGGCGGTTTCTAACAGGTTCAGGAATGTCCTGTACTTCGTAGTGTCAAGGAAGAATTCCCTGAAGGGCTTACCCACTACGTCTTTAGAATTGATACCAAGGACCCTCTCTGCTACTTTGTTGAATTGTAGGATTCTGCCCTCTTTGTCAAGGGTTATAACCCCTTCGGACAATGCGTCTGAACGCTTACCCTCTTTTATACTTTCCAGGTAATCAAGGACACCTTCCAGGGTGCGGCTCAGGAGGTCAAATTCGTTTGACGGTACTGGCCCCGCCGCCCGGGTCATCGTTGCCCTTTCGGGGATCAGGGTTTCCATCCTGGAGCTTAGTCTCTTTAGGGGTGTGGTAATGGTGTGGACAACTGCTGTCCCCCACACGGTAGCTACTCCGGTCATAACAAATATAGCCAGTAATATCCAGAAATCACCCTCTGTGTCCAGGGGGGCGGAGCGATCGGCGTCTAAAAAGAAATACTCGCTAAGGTTAAAGCTCAGGTATCCGGAGGCCAGGGTAAAAAAGCTAAAAGAAAGGGGAATGGCAACCATCAGCCTCAGGCGTACCTTTTTTGAGGTCTTTTCCTGGGTTGCTTTAGGTTCTCTTTTTGTTACCTCGGCCATTATGTCCCGCCGCCACCAGGAACATTATGCCCAGTGGCCCTCCTTAAGTCAAGACGGCAGTAAGAAAAGAATACAATAGTCAGTAGTCAGAATTCAGAATCAGCTATCAGCTATCAGGAATCAGTTATCAGCCTTCTGTTTACTGACTACTGATTGCTGACTGCTGTTCCCTGTCTGCTGACCTGCTGACCCCTGACTTCTGAATTCTTAATTCCCCTTGACCTATCCCACTTTCATAGGTATTTTAGCAGGATAATAGGCAGGAAACAGTAAGCACTAAGAAAATTATACCTGCTGCCTACTGCTTAGAGGAGACCCAAGATGAAGGCTTCGGAACTGTTGGTCAGATGTTTGGAGCATGAGGGAGTACAATTTGTCTTTGGGGTGTCCGGGGAAGAGGTGATGGACGTGCTTCACTCCCTGAGGTCCTCCAGGATAAAATACGTTACCACCAGGCATGAACAGGGGGCGGCCTTTATGGCCGGTGTGGTGGGGAGGCTTACGGGTAAGCCAGGCGTCTGCCTGGCCACTTTGGGCCCGGGGGCCACTAACCTTACCACGGGGATTGCAGATGCCAACCTGGACCATGCCCCACTTGTGGCCCTCACTGGCCAGGCAGACCGAAGGAAGACCCACAAGGAATCCAAACAGATTATAGACGTAGTCAGCCACCTGAGGCCCATT
>DATETB010000172.1:0-3827 GCA_035283825.1 Candidatus Brocadiales bacterium
CAATCCTGCCCCTCTCCAGGTCATAAGGCGACATCTCTATGGTCACTTTATCCCCGGGGAGTATCCGTATGAAGTGCATCCTCATCTTTCCGGAGACGTGGGCCAGCACCTGATGGCCGTTAGGCAGTTCCACCCTGAACACGGCGTTGGGAAGCGCCTCCCTCACCACGGCCTCCACCTTTATAGGTTCCTCCTTGGGCATGTTACTCTACCGTAAGTACTTCCACTCCTGTATCAGTAACCACTACCGTGTGCTCAAAATGGGTAGAGAGCTTACGGTCTTTCGTCACCACCGTCCACTTATTCTCCATGACCTCTGTCTCACCACTCCCCATGCATATCATGGGTTCTATTGCCAGGGTAGTCCCCGAGAGGAGGAGGACGTCGTTGGCCAGGAGTTCTTCGCTTACATAATTAGGCACCTGGGGTTCCTCATGCATGCATCTACCTATCCCATGCCCGGCATAGTCCTTCACCACCGAATATCCATGGCCCTCTACGTACTCCTGGATGCAACCAGCAACCCGGGAGAGCATAACCTCTGGCTTTATACTCGCAATGGCCTTGTTGAGGGCCTCCTCGCATACCTCCATCAACCTCCTGGTCGCAGGTGGAACCTTGCCGACGGGTACCGTTATGGCCCCATCAGCCATGTACTTCTTATATTCTACCCCCACGTCTATACTAAGGATATCTCCCTCCCTCAATCTCCTGGGGCCTGGTATCCCATGTACCACCTCTTCGTTTATTGAGGTGCACGTACTCCTGGGATAACCCCTGTAGCCCTTGAACATGGGTGAGCCGTGATTTCCGCGTATATATCTTTCAATCTCCGTATCTATATAATCTGTAGTTACGTCACAGACAGCTAGTTCCCTGGCCAATCGCAAGGCACCGGCCACAATCTTTCCTGCCTGTCGCATAAGGCCGACCTGCCTTGCACTCTTGCATTCTATCATGCTACCTTTCCCTGTTAAGCGAGTCCAGGGCCTTAGTCAGCTCCTCGTAAACCTCCTTTACGTCCCTGTCGGCATTTATCTTTATGAGGAGACCTTGCTTTTCGTAATAGTCAATGAGGTCCGCCGTCTGTTTTCTATAGACCTTTAACCTCTCCTTTACCGTTTCTACCTTATCGTCTGGCCTCTGCTGGAGGGCCTTCCCACATTTATCACACACCCCTGGTTTCTTGGGGGGCATGTAGTGTTGATGGTAGTGGCTCCCACATCCTGAACACATCCAGCGTCCAGTAAGTCTTGAGACGACCGTCTCCTCCGAGATTGCAAAATAGAAGACCACGTCCAATCTATCCTTCAGACCGCTCAGGGTCTTATCCAGGGCCTCCGCCTGGTTTAAATTCCTGGGGAAACCGTCTAATAGGAAATTCTTACGGCATCCATTCTTACCGATACGTTCTGCTACTATATCTACCACTACCTCGTCTGGCACCAATGCCCCTTTTTCCATATATTTCCTGGCCTGAAGGCCCACGGGGGTACCTGCATCAACAGCCCCCCTTAGCATCTCACCTGTAGAGATATGTTCCATGCCTCTCTGCTTACTTAGCGTCTCGGCCTGGGTGCCCTTTCCTGCCCCCGGGGGTCCCAGAAATACTACGTTCATCCTCTCCGCCCTCTTATCCTTGAGGTACCTCCCAGGAGACCACTGTAATGTCTCATCAATAAATGGGATTCTATTTTCTGCAGGAGGTCCAGCGCCACCCCTACTGCTATAAGGAGTCCGGTGCCTCCATAGAACCCTGCAATGGCCCTGTTTATCTCAAAACCTTTTGAGACCATACTTGGCAGGAGGGCTATTATGGCCAGGAAGGTGGCCCCGGCCAGGGTTATACGACTCATGAGATTTTCAAGATACTCTGCCGTCCTGCCTCCAGGTCTTATCCCTGGGATAAAACTCCCGTAGTCCTTAAGGTTCTCAGACATATCCTTTGGGTTAAACTGTATAGCCGTCCAGAAGTAGCAGAAGAAGGCAATAAGGAAACTATAGAGGGTAACATAAACTACACCACCTTGCAAGGCATCCGCTAGCCTGGAGCTTATCAAGTAGCCAAAGCTCCCGGGCTCCATCCGCACCTGGACCCCCTGGATTATGGCGGCAGGGAATATGAGCAAGGACTGGGCAAATATTATAGGCATTACACCTGCCTGGTTTACCCTGAGCGGGAGGAAGTGCTTCTGTCCTCCGTATACCCTGTGGCCCCTGGTATGTTTGGCCTGCTGGATAGGGATACGTCTCTGCCCCTGGGTGATATAGACTATCCCTGCCACAATCACCACAAAAGAAGCCACCAGGAGGAGGAGCCTGAATATCCCTATTTCATGTTCTGCAGGGGTAACTGAAAAGGTGAAGTTGGAAAGCACCTGCGAGAAGGCCCACGGCAGACGGTCTACTATCCCCACCATGATAACCAATGATATCCCGCTCCCTATGCCGTGTTCATCTACTTGTTCGCCTATCCACATAAGGGACATGGTCCCGGTGGTGAGGAGGAGGGCGGCCATTAACTGAAAACCCATCCCCTGGATATACACAGGCACCACTGGCACACCACCTATATCAATAGTATAGAGGGTGCGGGTCAGGACAAAGGCCTGAAAGAAGCACAGCCCCACTGTGGTCATCCTGGTGTACTGGTTAATCTTCTTTCTCCCCACCTCTCCCTCTTTATGCAGGCGTTCCAGGGAAGGGAGCACCCCCACCAGCAACTGGAAGATAATAGAGGCGCTTATATAGGGCATTACCCCCAATCCGAAGATAGCCCCTGAGGTCATAGCCCCCCCTGAGAAGAGGTCCACCAGGCCCAGGAGCTGTCCTACGCCCGTATTGGAGACCTGTTGGAAGTAACCCTTCAAGACCCCGGTATCTATCCCTGGGATAGGGATGTACACACCAACCCTACAGAGGGCAATAAGGCCAAGGGTAACCAGTATCTTCTGCCTGAGTTCAGGGATACTGTAGATAGTCTTAATCTTGTCTAGCACGGGATAACCTTCGCCTCTCCACCGGCCGCAACTATCTTCTTAAGGGCACCTTGACTGAACTTATGGGCCTGGACGGTAACGGGCACCTTTAACTCTCCCTTTCCTAGCACCTTTATGCCGTTTTTTTCCCTGCCCTTGATAAGGCCGGCCTCTTCAAGTACCTCCGGTGTTATCTCCTTCTTATTGAGTCCTGCCAGGGCTCCTATATTTATAAGGTTGTATTGCTTCTTGAAGACGTTTTTGAAGCCCCTTTTGGGGATACGGCGCACCAGAGGCATCTGTCCGCCTTCAAAGTAAGGGGCAGTCTCCGTACCAGAACGGGCACCAGCCCCTTTGGTACCACGACATGAGGTCTTTCCATGACCGGAGCCCAATCCGCAACCCACCCTCTTCTTCCTCTTTCTCCTCAGGTCGGCCGTCTTAACGTCTTGCAAATTCATCCCTTTTGTGCCCCTCTAAGAAAGTTCACCTCTTCTATAGACCTCAGGCCCTTTAGCCCTTCCAGGGTGGCCTTTACTACGTTCATAGGATTTCTAGAACCATAGCACTTGGTTAATATATTCCTTACCCCTGCCAGCTCCAGCACTGCCCGTGCCGCTGCCCCTGCCTTAATCCCAGTACCGGGGGCTGCTGGCCTCATGTATATCCTGCTGGCCCTATAACGCCCCCAAACCTCGTGGGGTATGGTATCTCCCTTGAGGAGTACGTTCGCCATGCTCTTCCTGGCATCCTTAGAGGCCTTAGTCACAGCACTGGGCACCTCCCTGGCCTTGCCAAAGCCACAGCCTACCTGGCCTTGCCCGTCCCCTGCCACCACAAGGGCGCTGA